>JBOHKD010000241.1:0-3099 GCA_050728895.1 Aestuariivirga sp. | reverse complement strand
CTCGTCGACATGCGGGTGTTCACGGGCGAACCCGGTACTGAATACCGCGAGACGCTGGCGAGCGCCTCGGAAGCCGCCGCCGCCGGTGGTGTTACCACCATGATTGTCATGCCCAACACCCAGCCGGTGATCGACGACGCGGCCATTGTCGATTTCATCATGCGGCGCGCCCGCGATACAGCACTGGTGCGCGTGGCCCCCATGGCCGCCATCACCAAGGGATTGGGCGGCGAGATGATGACCGAGATCGGCGGCCTCAAGGAAGCGGGAGCGGTGGCGATCACCGATGGCGTCAGGGCGGTGGCCAATGCCAGCGTGTTCCGCCGCGCCCTCACCTATGCCAGGGATTTCGACATGCTGGTGGTGCAGCATGTGGAGGAGCCTGCGCTTTCGGCGGGCGTGATGAATGCCAGCGAGGCGGCCTCGCGCCTCGGGCTTTCCGGAATCCCGGAGATGGCGGAAGTCATCCTGCTGGAACGCGATCTTCGCCTCGTCGAGATGACGGGGGCGCGCTACCACGCCTCGCAGATTTCGTGCCGCCATTCGCTCGAAGTGATCCGTGCCGCCAAAATCAAGGGGCTTCCGGTCACCTGCGGCGTCTCCATCCATCACCTCAGCCTGAACGAGAACGATATCGGCGCCTACCGCACCTTCTTCAAGCTGTCGCCGCCGCTCCGCACCGAGGAGGACCGCCGCGCCCTTGTGGAGGGCGTGGCCGATGGCTCCATCGACGTGATCGTGTCGTCGCACGATCCGCAGAGTGCCGACACCAAGCGGTTGCCCTTCGCGGAAGCGGCATTCGGCGCCATTGGGCTGGAGACCATGCTGTCGGCGGCACTCGGCCTCTACCACAATAAAACCGTGCCGCTGGAGCGGCTGGTTGAAGCGATGTCGTCAAGACCTGCGGAGATTCTCGGGCTTGAAACGGGCAGACTGGAAGCCGGCGCTCCCGCCGATTTCGCACTGGTCGATCTGAACTTAAACTGGACGGTCAAGGACGAAGTCTTGCGCTCGCGGGCCAAGAATTCGCCCTTCGAGCATCGGACGCTGGAGGGCCGCTGCGTCGAGACAGTCGTTGCGGGCCGCAGCGTTTACACCTACGCTCGGTGAACCTACGCGAAAGTGTTCCGGATCCGTCGCGGCATTTAATAAAACCTGTCATCGCCGGTCCCCGGAACAAGTCCGGGGATGTTCCGGCGACCCATGGAGCAAACAAGCGTCGGCGCGTATTGATTGATGGGTTGCCGGGACGAGCCCGGCAATGACAATATTAGAACGGGGGACTTCCACCTTGACCGCTTTTGAAATGATTGTGGCAATCGTGCTTGGCTATTTTTGCGGGGCGATTCCTTTCGGGCTCATTCTGACCAAGGCGGCGGGGCTCGGCGACATACGGCAAATCGGTTCCGGCAACATAGGCGCCACCAATGTGCTGCGCACCGGCAACAAAATGGTGGCGGTACTTACGCTTGTTTGCGACGGACTGAAGGGCACGGTGCCGGTTGTGCTCATGGCGATACTTTATGGCAAGGAGGCTGGAATCGTCGCGGGTGTTGCGGCGTTCTTCGGCCATCTGTTTCCCGTCTGGCTCGGCTTCAAGGGCGGCAAGGGTGTTGCCACCAACATCGGCGTGCTGTTCGGCCTGTTCTGGCCCCTGGGCGCCATCTTCCTCGCCGTGTGGATCGTTGTAGCCTTCGTGTTCCGCTATTCCTCGCTTTCTGCCTTGACCGCCAGCCTGCTAACGCCCCTGTGGGCATTGCTGTTGGGGCGCGGCGATCTTGTGCCGCCGGCACTCATACTCGGGGTCATGATCTGGATTACCCACCGCGCCAACATCGCCCGGTTGCTCAAGGGTGAGGAACCCAGGATCGGCCTGACGAAGCAGGTTTGATGGCGTTGACGCTTACCCATGCGCAACGGCGCGACTGGTTGCGCTTGAGCCTTAGCGAAAATGTCGGCCCCGTCACCTTCCGTCAATTGATCGAGCGTTTTGGCGATGCTTCGACGGCGATTGCCTCTCTTCCGGAGCTGTCCCGCAAGGGTGGCATGGCGCGCCCACTCCGGCTTTACGGAGAAGGCGAGGCGGAAGGCGATCTCGAACGTGGCGAGGACCTCGGTGCCTCGGCTGTCGTTCCGGGAGAAAAACAATATCCCGAATTGCTCCGCCATATCGATGCCGCTCCGCCGGTTTTGTGGATCAAGGGCCGGGGCGATTTCGCCAATGGTTCCTGCGTTGCCATCGTGGGGGCGCGCAATGCTTCCGCCCTGGGCTTCAAGTTTGCCCGCACGCTCGCCTCGGAAATCGGCCAGGCGGGACATTTGATCGTCTCCGGGCTGGCGCGCGGCATCGACACCGCCGCCCACGAAGCAGCACTGGCGAGCGGAACCATCGCGGCATTGGCGGGCGGTCTTGATTCCATCTATCCGCCCGAGAATGCCAAGCTTCAGGCGGAAATCGGCGAGCGCGGGCTTCTCGTTTCCGAAATGAAACCCGGAACGATCCCACGCGCTGAGCTTTTTCCACGGCGAAACCGCATCATCTCTGGCATGGCGCGCGCCACTATCGTCATGGAAGCGGCATTGCGTTCCGGCTCGCTCATCACCGCGCGCTTCGCCGCCGAGCAAGGCCGCGAGGTCTTCGCCGTGCCAGGCTCGCCGCTCGATCCGCGCGCCGAGGGCACCAACAGGCTGATCCGCGATGGGGCAACACTCGTTACCTGTTCGGCCGATATTCTTGAGATCTTGAACGTGAAGTTCACGCCAGCCAATGGCATGTTCCTCGAACCAGAGCGCGGCTTTGAGCAACCGGCTGCCGTCAATGAGAGCGACCGCAGGAAAGTCCTGGAGCTGCTGTCGCCCTCCCCCATCGATCTCGACGACTTGATCCGCGAAAGCCGGCTGGCGCCTTCGGCGGTCGCAGGCATCCTGCTCGAACTCGAATTGGCGGGCCATGCCTTGCGCCATCCGCGCGGCGCCGTCTCCTTGCGGGTTGCCTGATCAATCCACTTCGTCGTGCGGAATGACCCAGGTCTCCTTCAGCGCGTCCTCCTTCCAGGACTTGAAAGCAGGCGTCGCCATCACATTGTCCATGTACTGGCG
>JBOHKD010000240.1:0-3140 GCA_050728895.1 Aestuariivirga sp. | reverse complement strand
GCTGGTATGACACCGGCGACATCGTCAGGATCGATGCCCAAGGTTTTGTGACAATCCTCGGCCGCGCCAAGCGCTTTGCCAAGATCGCCGGTGAAATGGTGTCGCTGTCGGCAATCGAAGCCAAGCTCGCCACGGCGTTTCCCGATGGCTCGCATGCCGTTGTGGCCGTGCCCGATGCAAAGAAGGGCGAGCAGCTTGCCCTCTTTACCACCGGCGAAACGCTTGACCGCGCCGCACTTTCCGACGGCCTGAAAAGTGCTGGCGCCACGGTGCTGATGATCCCGCGCACCATCATTTCTCTTAAGGAGATGCCGGTGCTGGGCTCCGGCAAGACCGACTATTTGGCGCTCAACCAGATGGCACGCCAACAGGTGAAGGATTGACTGAAAACATCCTCATGCCGGGGTGGCAGCGAAGCTGCCCTCGAAGCACCCCCTCAATAAACCCTTCGAGGCTCGCGGTTCCCGCGAGCACCTCAGGGTGAGGATTTTTTGTGACTCTCGCTCTCGGCGCTTTACGGCAAGCCTTTCCCGGTGCTCGCGATGAGCGAGGCGGAACACGCAATGCTGCGTTGCATGAACCGGCTGCGGATTTCGCCCGGGGGTGCAATCGCGCCGGAAAACGTGTAACAGGCGGGCCACGGATTTTAGGATTTCACCATCATGCGTTTTGCGAAAATTTGTGACCGGCTCTCCAAACTTGGGGCGGAAAAATGGGCCGTCCACATCGAGGGCAAACGCCGGGCCGAGCGCGGCGAGAAGCTGATCTTTCTCTCCATCGGCGAGCCCGATGCGCCAGCACCCGCTGCGATCCTCGATGTGGCGGCAAGCCAGGCGCGCGCCGGCCGCACCCGCTATTCCAATGGGCGCGGCGAACCGAGCATCCTGAATGCCCTGTCCCGAATGTATACCCTGCGCACCGGCCGGAACGTTTCCACCAACCAGTTCATGTTCGTGCCGGGCACACAAACCGCCCTCTATACCGCCATGATGGTGCTGGTGGATGTGGGCGACGAGGTGCTGCTGGCCGACCCCTATTACGCCACCTATGAGGGCGTGATCGCAGCGGCAGGCGGCGTTGCCGTGCCATTGCGCGCCGATCCTGACCACGGGTTTCATCTCAAGGCCGCCGATCTTGAAAAAGCCGTGACACCCAAATCGCGCGTGTTGCTGCTGAACACGCCGGGCAATCCCACGGGTGCTGTCTTCACCAGAGGCGAGATCGAGAAGATAGGCCACGTTTGCGAGAAGCACGATCTGTGGATCATCAGCGATGAGGTCTATGCCACCCTCACTTATGGCAACACGGTCTTCGCTTCACCCTTCGATGTGCCGGAACTTGCAAGGCGCACCGTCGTCGTCTCATCGGTATCGAAATCCCACGCCATGCCCGGTTTCCGTTGTGGTTGGATCGCAGCTTCCGAGGAGTTCTGCGAGAAGGCTCTGCCGATTGCCGAGACTATGCTGTTTGGTTCGCAGCCTTTCCTCGAAGATGCAACCGCCTTCGCACTCGATACTCATTTCCCCGAAGTCGACGCCATGAAACGGAATTATGAAGCCCGCGCGCGGGCACTGGTGGCCGGGCTCAAACAGTCCAGGACCGTTTCGGCCCGCATGCCCGAAGGCGGCATGTTCGTGATGGTGGACGTGCGCAAAACGGGATTATCGGGCGAAGAATTCGCGCGCCGTCTTCTTGCCGAGGAAAATGTCGTCACCATGCCGGGCGAAAGTTTTGGGATGGGAGGTGCGGGGCACTTGCGCGTCGGACTCACGGTGGACGAGGACCAGATTAAGGAAGCCTGCAAGCGCATCGCGCGGCTGGCGGAGCGGATTTCACCCCCTTTCGTCATGCCCGGCCTTGAGCCGGGCATCTTTCCAATTGCTGGAGATGGCCGGGTCGAGCCCGGCCATGACGAGCCATAGGCTCGTCACCTCACTTGATAGCCGAACTCTTCAGACTGCTCGGTGAGCCACTCCCAGAAACTCGTCGCAAAGCCGCGAAACACGGAAAGCTCGAAGGCATCTTCGCCCGTGCGGGTGAGGTGTACGCCCACATGGGCCATCTGGGTGGCAGCGCTTTTGCCGATGGGAAATTCCTTTGCGTCGAGATCGACGGGCGTACCCTTGACCAGCACATTGCGGGCCTTGGGTCCGGAAATGCGCAAGGTTACGCGGCCATGGCTTTGATCGGAGACAGAAGCCAAAACATTGAGCCTTGCCTTCAGCTCGGCATAAAGCTCTGCCTCGGCCATGCCATCCGCCACCGCATAATACTGCTCGGCACCCGCCCACAGGATGGCGCAGCCCGTCATGCGATCCAGCGCCGCCTTGAGCGCTTTCGCTTTGCCATGGCGCGCGATGATGGCAATGATGGAAACCGGATGGCGCACCGATAACTCGACGCCGGGCGCTCCCTTGTCCGCGCCAAAACGCCCTTGCAAGGCGATATCCGCCAGCGGTGAAACTCTGTCAGGCATGGAGTTTCCTGTTCTCCTTGTCGTAATGCATGGGATCGCAGATCTCAGCCAGCATATGAATGTTCCTGATCCCGTCGAACACCTTGACGATCTCGCCATGCCGCGTGCCGCCATTGGCGAGAAGCGCCAGCCCCAGCCACATATTGAGCATGGGCGACCAGGCAACCGAGGAAATATAGCCCTGATCGTTGGCCATCGACGGCGGATCGTCTTTTTTGAGGAGATGCGAGCCGGAGCGGATCTGACCCGTTTTATCGACGGGGCGGATGCCGACGACGCATTGACGGTTCTTGTCCGTTAGCCCCTCGCGCCCCGCCATCATGCGGCCGATGTAATCTTTCTTCGACGACATCATTTTGCCCAGGCCGAGATCGGCGGCGGCCGTCGTACCGTTGAGTTCGCCGCCCGCCACATGGCCCTTTTCAATGCGCATGATGGAGAGCGCCTCGACGCCATAGGGCGAAATGCCGAATTCCTTGCCCGCCTGCATGATGGCGCGCGCCGCCATGTTGCCGTAATCCGCCGGCACCGCCAGCTCATAGGCATGCTCGCCCGAAAACGAGATGCGGAAGAGGCGCGCCGGAATGCCGCCGAGAATGGTCAGCTCCTTCGCCGCGAGATAGGGAAAGCTCGTGTCGTTCAATTCAATGCCGTCGATGATTTT
>JBOHKD010000239.1:0-3149 GCA_050728895.1 Aestuariivirga sp. | reverse complement strand
CCGCGATTGGCAATGCGGCACGACGCAGATCGACTTCAACCTGCCCGAACGCTTCGGCGCCTTTTATATCGGCGCCGACGGCGAGAAGCATGTGCCGGTGATGATCCACCGCGCCATCTGCGGCTCCATGGAACGCTTCCTTGGCATTCTCATCGAACACCACGCCGGCCATTTCCCGCTGTGGTTGGCGCCAACGCAAGTGACGGTGGCGACGATTACTTCCGACAGCGATGTCTATGCGCTAGAAGTCCGCGATCAACTCCGCCGCGCCGGCCTCCGCGCCGAAGCCGATCTCCGCAATGAAAAGATCAACTACAAGGTCCGCGAACACTCGCTGCAAAAGGTACCGGTCATCCTTGTCGTGGGAAAACGCGAGATGGATGAAAGCGCGGTCAACATGCGGAGGCTTGGGAGCCAGGATCAAAAGTCGATGAAGCTCGATGAAGCGATTGCCGCGCTAGTCGCGGAAGCAACGGCGCCGGATTTGCGGTAAGACAGTTCGTGACTTATGCACCTCTCCCTTGGGAGAGGTCGGCCGCCGGGAGGCGGGCGGGTGAGGGGATCGGGTCGAAGTTGATAGACCGTGTCCCCTCATCCTCCCCCGCCCTCAGGCGCGATACGGAACATGACTTTGCCGGAGAAAGGGCGCTCGGGTGTTTTTCCTGTTTTGCGGCAAGTTTCGATATAGTCGTCCGCGGCTTCGTGAAATGCCGCCTTGAGTTCGGCGATTGTCGAGCCGTGAAAGCCACGACATCATTGATGCCCGCCAATCTTCCCGCGAAGCATCATCGCCGGGATCGAGTTCCACGCGGGCGCTGTAGCCCTGATATTCCAAAACATTCATCATGGCGTTCCCCCAAGTTTCCTCGGATATTATTGGAATATCGCGGTTTTTCCAAATTCCGTCACCCCGGCGAAAGCCGGGGTCCAGCTTGGCAATGGATTCCGGCTTTCGCCGGAATGACGGAAGATATAACCTGAAGTTGATTTGCTCGCCAATCCTGTGAAGCATAATCTGACGCCATGAAAAGCATAAGGCAAAAAGTAACGATTCACTCCCTTTCCGTTCGCGTTTTCCATTGGGTCAATGCGTTTGCCATTATCGTGATGATCATGAGTGGTTGGCGCATTTACAATGCATCGCCGCTCTTCGCGTTCCGCTTCCCCAATGAAATCACGCTTGGCGGCTGGCTGGCCGGAGCGCTGCAATGGCATTTCGCGGCCATGTGGCTGCTGGTTTTGAACCTTCTTGTCTATCTGCTCATCGGGCTTTTCGGCGGGCACTTCCGGCGGAGCTTCCTGCCGGTGACACCGGCTTCGGTATTCCGCGATGTTGGCAAGGCGCTGCGTGGGCGTCTGCCGCATGAGACCGGAACCTACAACGCTGTGCAGAAGGCTTCCTATATCGGCGTGCTGGCGGTGATCGTGCTTACCATCCTGTCCGGCGCTTGCGTATGGAAGCCGGTGCAATTGCAATCGCTGACGGCTTTGATGGGCGGTTATGAGGGTGCGCGTCTGGTGCATTTCGCAGGCATGACGCTGATCTGCGCCTTCATCGTTGTGCATCTCGTTCTGGTGGCGATCGTTCCCTCGACGCTTCTGCCGATGATCCGAGGCTGGGCCCGCATTCCACGGGAGGACCAGCATGGTTCTTGAGATTCCGGGACGCCGCCTGTTTCTGAAAAAATCCCTGACGCTGGGTTCGCTGGCACTGCTGACCGGTTGCGACGCGACGGACCCATCCATTACCGAACGCATTCTGCTGGGGATGTCGCGCTGGAACGACAAGGTGCAAGCGGCGATTTTCGATCCGCACAAATTGGCGCCGGGCTATACCGAGGCCGACATCACCGATCCATTCCCGTTCAACGCCTACTACCGGGAAGCCAAAGCGCCCGAGGTTCCAGAAGCGGGTTATGCGCTGGAACTCGGTGGCATGATCGCCAACCGGGAAAGCTGGACGCTGGAACGCCTGCGGGCCTTGCCGCAGGTTTCGCAAATTACCCGGCATATCTGCGTCGAAGGCTGGAGTGCCATCGGCAAATGGGGCGGTGTTCCGTTCGGCGATTTTCTGCGTCTGGTGGGCGCGGACACCACGGCAAAATATGTGGGCTTCCGCTGCGCCGACAATTATAATTCCAGCATAGACATGGCGACAGCCCTGCATCCGCAAACCATTCTGGCGCTCACCTTCCGGGATCAGGTGCTGCCGCGCAAATACGGTTTCCCGATGAAGCTCCGTGTGCCGACGAAACTCGGCTTCAAGAACCCGAAGCACATCATGGCCATGTTCGTGACCAACGACTATCCCGGCGGATTCTGGGAAGACCAGGGCTACAACTGGTTCAGCGGTTCCTGAGAACACGGATCATCACAACCGCGTGTTTGCCGAACAAGTGTTTTGCTTGTGCTTGAGGCCGACTTCATTATGGATTTCGGACATTCATGTCCCATTGCAAGGAGAGTTACCATGATCAAGACCATTGTTGCGGCCAGCTTGCTGGCCGTCGCGTTCGCCGCCCCTGCCTATGCCGCCGAAATGGTAGAATGCGACGAAGCCTCGATGATGAAACTGAACGAAATGATCAAGGCAGATACCGATCCGGCCATGAAGGAAGCGGCCGCTATGGCCACGGAACAAATGGAAAAGGCCGAGATGGCCATGAAGCATCACGACATGGAGGACTGCTCCAAGCATCTCACAAAAGCCAAGGCGGATTTGGGATGAAGAAAAACTAACGAGCAATGCGGGCGGATTCTGGGAAGACCAGGGCTACAACTGGTTCAGCGGTTCGTGACTAGCCAAAGCAAAGGATGCGCGGGTCAAGCCCGCGCATGATGAGAAAAAAGTTCCTCACTCTCATCATGACCGCGCTCGACGCGGTCATCTTCTTGCTACGAGCAAGAGGCCTTAATTGCCGAGGATGATGTCGCGCGATTCACCCGCGGCGATCACAAATTTCGCGCTTAGCGTTTCATCGCCGATGCGCGCGAGAGCGGTGTAAGTTCCCGGCTTCAATACGACGTCCGCCGAAAGTCCTTCGATGGCGGGCAGGGTGGAACCATTGGCATCGGTGACGCTCCACAAGACGCGCGCATCCGGAGCACCCACGAACGCAAGGCGCGCCAGCCCTGCGGCGTGGTCGATT
>JBOHKD010000238.1:0-3164 GCA_050728895.1 Aestuariivirga sp. | reverse complement strand
CAGAATGGCGCCGGTGCAGGGCCTCAGGCCCACGGCGAAGGCGAGCGAGAAGGCTTTGGTGAGCGACCAGCGCCCCTGCAACTCATTGGCCGCGGGAAAAGGGCCATGCTCGCAAGTCTCGTCGTGATGATGATGCGCATGATCGTGGGCCTGCGAATGGGGCCGGAAGGCCGTCCAAATGAGATAGAAGCCCATCAGGCCGATGAGACCATAGCTCGCAGTTTCGAGAAATCCCGCGACATCGCGGGCCACGGCCCCCACGCTGGCGACGATCAGCAGCAGAATGCTGACAATCAGAATCGCCGTTACCGCCTGAAAGACGGCGCTCAGGAATGCGATGAGAAGCCCGCGGCGCAATTCATTTTCCGTCGCCAGCAGCCAGGCGGAAATCACCATTTTTCCGTGGCCGGGACCGGCGGCGTGGAACACGCCGTAGCCGAAACTCAGGAGCATCAGGGTCGAAGCGGCGGCAAGCGGCGCTCCGGTCTCGATCTCGCGAAGCGCTCCCGACATGGCGCCATAAAAAACTTGCTGCTGTTCGCGCGCCCAGAGGACCGGATCCTCCCGGAAGGAGACCGTTTTCAGCGTGCCATCCGCATTGCGCGGCTGAACGAGGAGCTTGCGCTTGTCGATCGTCACTTGCGGTTTCGCTTCATTCGCGGTCTGGGCGGCCACAGGCCCCAAGAGCAATCCGGTCAGGATGAAGATGGCGAGCAGGCCGCGAATGAGTTGCTTCACGAGGTACACGCGATCAGTACAGGCTGGGCAAACATGGCGCCAAAATCCTCATTGTTTTCAGGCTTCCAGTCCTTGCCCTTGGTCGAGAGCATAAGCCGCGTCTGGTCCAGTTCCGCATCGGTTGGCACGGGCTTCACCACGAGCTTGCAGGAAGAAGGCATGTTGCCGATCACGCTTACCGGCTGATCCGGCTCATAGTCCATGGCGATAAAGAATTCGGGATCGTAAACCTTTACCGTGAATTCGCCTTTGCGCGGATCGACGGGCGTCTTGAGCGGCACATGGAAGTGGAGTTCGAGCTTGCCGTTGCTCCAGATTTGGCCGTAGTCCGTTACCTCGCCGATCTCCTGCCGATCGCCATTCACGCGCATGACGGTGAAATACTCGTAATCCTTGAGCGAGGCGATATTCTCCCTGGTGAGAGGGTCAAGTTCATCCTGGCTGTAAACACCGTCGCCATTGGTATCAAGACCATCGAGCGCCATCTGCGTATAACCATCGTCGAAGGACCATTCGAGATTGACGCCCTTGATCAGGCCGTCGCCGGTGAATACCACATCCGAGCGCATGTTCACCCAAACATGAGGATGCGCCAGCGCGGCGCTTGCGCCGCCAGAT
Source organism: Aestuariivirga sp. (assembly GCA_050728895.1). Lineage (GTDB taxonomy): Bacteria > Pseudomonadota > Alphaproteobacteria > Rhizobiales > Aestuariivirgaceae > Aestuariivirga. The sequence continues at coordinate 1,808 of JBOHKD010000238.1, read as the reverse complement.
ACCAGAAGAACGGCCGATATGAATATACGGACGCTTTGTCCCACGATGCCGTCATCTCCCACTCGTAAGCTGGAGATGATGGGTCAATGCGGCGAAAAAGTGAAGTGAGGGTTCAGCCTTCGAGGCAGGATTTGAGGTTGCTTGCGAGATTATGCAGAAGTTGTGAATAGGCGCCGGGGCCGGCTTCGAGATCGGCGCCCAATGGGTCCAGCACGCCGGGTCTGGCGTTGCTGCCCTCAATCACCGTGTCGATGAATTTACTGTCGAACTGCGGCTCACGGAACACACAGACAGCGCCTGTAGCGGCGAGCTTGCCGCGGATCTCCTTGAGGCGTTGTGCGGAGGGCGAAGCCGCCGATACATCCGAGATCGAGCCCACGGCACGGAGGCCGAAACTGCGCTCGAAATATTGGTAGGCATCGTGGAACACGATAAAAGGTTTATCCTTCACACTGGCCAAACTGGCGGAGATATCCGCCGAGGCGGCATCGATATCCGACGCGAGGCGTTTGGCGTTCGCCTCGTAGACAGCGGCATTGGCGGAATCGGCCTTGGCAAGTTCAGCGGCAATCGCCATCGCCATGGCCTTGGCGTTTTCGGGATCGAGCCAGACATGGGGATCGAATTTCAGCACACTGCCGTCTTCTCCCAAGGTTGCAGGTATTTGTGGTTCGTCCTCGTCCAGCTCCCAGCTGCCGCCTTCGCGGATGCCAAGCGTCCTGACGCCGGACGCTCCGGCAAGTTCGATGAAATGCTTGCCGCCGACGGCTTCACTGCCGCTCATCTGTGCCAGTTTGGCCTCAAGGCCGTGGCCAACGATGAACACGAGATCGGCTCGGCCCAATTCCGAAATCTGGGCTGCCGAGAAACTTGTCTTGTGTTCCGACATACGCCCGGAGAGGAGCAATTCCGGCTTTCCGGTTTCTCCCATCACCGCGGAGACGATGCTGTGTACCGGCAGGATCGAGGCAATCACCTTTGGCGCGGCCGCGGCGGGCGAGGCCAGGAACAGGGCGGCAAGCGAAAAGGCAATCCCGCGCATCAGGTTTTTTCATGTAATGTTATAATATAACATACCATCTCACCCGCTGCTGTCAACCTATGCCGGAGACGTGACCTTTTGTGCCGATGATTGAATTGCGGCGAGCCTGCCCTCCTGTCAGTTAAGTTGCATGAGTCTTGAGGTTTCCATCGGTGCGGCACTTGTGGCTGGAGTGATCAGCTTCCTGAGCCCCTGCGTGCTGCCGCTGGTGCCGCCCTACCTGTGCTTCATCACGGGCACATCGCTGGAAGAGCTGTCACGGTCCCGGGATGAGGTCACGGTGCAATGGCACCGCACCATGCTCGCGGCCCTGCTCTTCGTCCTCGGTTTCACCACGGTCTTCGTGGCTCTGGGGGCGAGCGCTTCGGCCATCGGGCAGTTATTGCAATCCCATATGACTCTTCTGGCCCAAATCGCCGGGGTGGTCATTATCCTCATGGGGTTGAACTTCCTCGGCGTGTTCAAGATCGGGCTGTTCAAGCGCGAGGTTCGTTATCATAACGAGACCCGGCAAGCGGGGCTTCTCGGCGCCTATGCCATAGGTTTGGCCTTCGCCTTTGGCTGGACGCCCTGCATCGGCCCGGTACTGGCGGTAATCCTGTCAATTGCAGCGAGCGAACAGGATGTGGTGAAAGGTGCGGGCCTTCTTGCCGTCTATTCGCTGGGGCTCGGCGTTCCTTTCCTGCTGGCGGCGGCGGGAGTGGGAAGTTTTCTCGCCTTCCAGCAGCGCTTCCGCAAACATCTGCTGACGGTGGAACGCGTGATG
>JBOHKD010000237.1:0-3178 GCA_050728895.1 Aestuariivirga sp. | reverse complement strand
GCGGCCTTCGAGCACTTTATTAATCTTGGTCGAAGGCACACCCTTGTCCTCGAAATAGCGCTGGGTGCCGCCGGTGGCGACAATCGCGAAGCCCAGGCCCACAAGCTGCCGAATGGCGGGCAGAATCTTGGCCTTGTCGGCGTCCTTGACCGAGATAAAAACGGTTCCCGCCAACGGCATCCGCATGCCGGCACCTAGCTGACTTTTGGCGTAGGCCATGTCATATGTCGCATCGAGGCCCATCACCTCACCCGTCGAGCGCATTTCGGGCCCCAAGAGCACATCGACGCCGGGGAAGCGATTGAACGGGAAAACCGCTTCTTTTACAGCGGTATGCGCAAGTTTCTTGCGAACCAGCTTGAAGCTTGCAAGCGATTCGCCCGCCATGACACGGGCGGCGATTTTTGCCACCGGCAGGCCGGTCACCTTGGCCACGAAAGGCACGGTGCGCGACGCCCTAGGGTTTACTTCAAGGACATGGACGACATCGTCCTTGATGGCGAACTGGACGTTCATCAGGCCGACCACATTGAGCGCCAAAGCTATGGTTTTCGTCTGGCGTTCCAGTTCGGCGATGATGGCGGCACTCAGCGAATGGGGCGGCAGCGAACAGGCGCTATCGCCGGAATGAATGCCGGCCTCCTCGATGTGTTCCATGACGCCGGCAATGAACACTTCCTTGTCGTCGCAAATTGCATCGACATCCACTTCCGTGGCGCTGGACAGATAGCTGTCGATCAGAACCGGAGAGTCACCCGACACGACGACAGCCTCGGCGATGTAACGCTCGAGCTGGGCCTCGTCGCGCACGATTTCCATGGCGCGGCCGCCCAGCACATAGGAGGGGCGGATCACCACGGGAAAACCAATGGCCTTGGCGATTTTTTTGGCTTCCGCCTCGGAGCGCGCGATGCCGTTGACCGGCTGAAGGAGCTTCAGTTTTTTCAGCAATTTGGCGAAACGGTCGCGGTCTTCGGCGAGATCGATGGCCTCCGGCGTAGTGCCGAGGATCGGCACACCGGCCGTTTCCAGTGCCCAGGCGAGATTGAGCGGTGTCTGCCCGCCGTATTGGACGATGACGCCTTTCAGGGTTCCCCTGGATTGCTCCTTGTGGATAATCTCAAGCACATCTTCGGCGGTGAGCGATTCGAAATAGAGCCGGTCGGAGGTGTCGTAATCGGTGGAGACGGTTTCCGGATTGCAATTGACCATGATCGATTCATAGCCCGCGTCATGCAGCGCATAGCAGGCATGACAGCAGCAGTAATCGAATTCGATGCCCTGGCCGATGCGATTTGGCCCGCCGCCGAGAATGATGATCTTCTGGCGATTGGAGGGAAAGGCTTCATCCTCCGATTCATAGGTCGAATAGAGATAGGCAGTGGGCGAGGCGAATTCGGCGGCACAAGTGTCGATGCGCTTGAAGACCGGGCGCACATCGAGCTTGTGACGGTGGATGCGAACTTTGTCCTCGCCGGTTCCCGCCAACTCGGCCAGACGCGCGTCGGAAAAACCCATGGATTTGAGATGGCGCAAGTTCGTTGCGTCTTTCGGCAGGCCGCGCTGGCGGATGGTTGCTTCCGTGAGCACCAGTTCCTCGATCTGGCGCAGGAACCAGGGTTCGTATTGGCAGGACTGGTAAATCTGCTCGACGGTTGCTCCCAAGCGGAAGGCCTGGGCGATCCTGAGGATGCGGTCGGGGGCGGGCGTTCCAAGAGCCGCACGGATCGCGCTCTTGTCGTCGCCTTCGCCGATCCCGGCGATAGCGATTTCATTGAGACCGGTGAGACCCGTTTCCAGCCCGCGCAGGGCCTTTTGCAAGCTCTCCTGAAAGGTGCGGCCGATGGCCATCACTTCGCCCACCGACTTCATCGAGGTGGTGAGTATCGGTTCGGCACCGGGGAATTTCTCGAAGGCGAAGCGGGGAATCTTCGTCACCACATAGTCGATCGAGGGTTCGAAAGCCGCTGGTGTAGCGCCGCCGGTAATGTCATTGGCCAATTCATCCAGCGTGTAGCCGACCGCGAGGCGGGCTGCTACCTTGGCGATGGGAAAGCCCGTGGCCTTGGAAGCAAGGGCCGAGGAGCGTGACACGCGGGGGTTCATCTCGATGACAACGAGGCGGCCGTCGGCCGGGTTCACGCCGAATTGCACATTCGATCCGCCGGTCTCGATGCCGATCTCGCGCAACACCGCGATCGAGGCGTTGCGCATGATCTGGTATTCCTTGTCGGTCAAGGTGAGGGCGGGAGCCACCGTGATCGAATCGCCGGTGTGCACGCCCATCGGATCGACATTCTCGATCGAGCACACGATGATGCAATTGTCGTCCTTGTCGCGGACGACCTCCATCTCATATTCCTTCCAGCCGAGTACCGACTCTTCGATCAGCACTTCGGCGGTGGGAGAGGCGTCGAGACCCCTTTCGACAATATCGAGAAATTCTTCGCGGTTGTAAGCGATGCCACCACCGGTGCCGCCTAGCGTAAACGAGGGCCGGATGATGCAAGGAAGCCCCACGACGAGCATGGCCTCGAACGCCTCGACCATGGCGCTGTTGCGGTATTTCTTCAGGCGCTCCGGCTCCTGGGCGGCCCATTGTTTCTCAAACGCCGCAATATCGCCGCCTTCGGTTTTCAGCCGCATGAGCGTGGCGGCGTGAACGTCCCGGTCGCCCTCCTTGGCGGCGGAGGCATTTGCCAGCAACGACTTCGGTGTCTCAAGGCCGATCTTCTTCATGGCATCGCGAAACAATTCGCGGTCTTCAGCCTTGTCGATGGCTTCCGCCTTGGCGCCGATCATCTCAACGCCATATTTTTCGAGAACCCCCATCTTGTTGAGCGAGAGCGCGGTGTTCAGCGCCGTCTGGCCGCCCATGGTGGGGAGAAGGGCGTCGGGGCGCTCTTTTTCGATGATCCGGGCTACGACCTCAGGGGTAATGGGCTCGATATAGGTGGCATCCGCCAGATCCGGGTCGGTCATTATGGTGGCCGGATTCGAATTCACCAGAATGATGCGGTAGCCCTCGGCCTTCAGCGCCTTGCAGGCCTGGGTTCCGGAATAGTCGAACTCGCAGGCCTGGCCGATGATGATCGGTCCCGCCCCGATGATGAGGATGGATTTGATGTCTGTCCGTTTCGGCATTTACAGGGAAATCCGTATTTGGGCTTCCCTACAC
>JBOHKD010000236.1:0-3184 GCA_050728895.1 Aestuariivirga sp. | reverse complement strand
CCTCCAATCTCTATCAAATGCCGGGGCAGGTGAAACTCGCCAAGCGCCTGATCGAGGCGAGCTTCGCCGATACGGTGTTTTTCACCAATTCCGGTGCCGAGGCGCTGGAATGCGCGATCAAGATGGCGCGGAAATATCACGCTGGCCAAGGACACCCGGAAAAATATCGCCTTATTACCTTCGAGGGCGCTTTCCACGGGCGCACCCTCGCCACCATCGCGGCTGGCGGGCAGATGAAATATATCGAGGGCTTCGGTCCCAAGGTTGATGGCTTCGATCAAATTGCCTTTGGAGACCATGAGGCGGTGAAAGCGGCAATTGGGCCTGCGACGGCGGGCATCCTGATCGAGCCGGTGCAGGGAGAGGGCGGTATCCGTCCCGTTGACTTCTCAGGGCTTAGGGCGTTGCGAGTACTTTGTGACGCACATGGCCTTTTGCTGGTGTTCGACGAAGTGCAATGTGGCATTGGCCGCACCGGCAAGTTCTTCGCCCATGAATGGGCGAGTGTCACACCGGATATCATGGCCATCGCCAAGGGCATCGGCGGCGGCTTTCCGCTTGGCGCCTGTCTTGCCACCGAAAAAGCGGCAGCCGGCATGACGGCGGGAAGCCACGGGTCGACCTTCGGCGGCAATCTTCTGGCGACCGCCGCCGGCAATGCGGTGCTCGACGTCGTGCTGGAAAAAGGTTTTCTTGATAATGTCCATCGTCACGGGCTGGCGCTGAAGCAAGGGCTGGCGCGATTGCGGGATGAGCATTCCGGCGTCATCGAAGATGTAAGAGGTCTTGGCCTGATGCTCGGCCTGAAATGCCGGATTCCCAACACGCAACTACAAGCGGCGCTCATGGAGCAACGGCTGCTGACGATTACCGCCGGTGATAATGTGCTGCGTCTTCTGCCGCCGCTGATCGTGAGTGAAGCCGATATCGCCGATGCGCTGGACCGGCTCGGCCGGGCTTGCGCTATGCTGGAAACGAAAGCGGCCTGAGCCGGGACATGGCACAAACTCAGGCACATTTCCTCGATCTATGCGATTTTTCCGCTCCAACGCTCGAAAACATTATCTCCAAGGCACGGGCCATGAAGGCCGCACGAGCGGGCTGGCCGAAAGGTGCGCGCGAAAGCGATAAGCCCCTGAAGGGCCGCGTTCTCGCGATGATATTCGAGCGCCCCTCGACGCGCACGCGCGTATCTTTCGAGATGGCCATGCGGCAATTAGGCGGGGATATCATTGCGATCTCCGCCGATGATATGCAGCTCGGCCGCGGCGAGACAATTCCCGACACGGCGCGCGTGTTATCGCGCTATGTCGATGCCATCATGATCCGCGCTGGAAAACACGCCCACTTGACCCAACTCGCGGCCGCTGCCTCGGTGCCCGTGATCAATGGCCTGACCGACGTCTCGCATCCCTGCCAGGTGATGGCCGATGTCATGACGCTTGAGGAGCATGTAGGGCGCCTTAGCGGCCTGACCGTGGCCTGGGTGGGTGATGGCAACAATGTCGCGGCTTCATGGATTCATGCCGTAGTCCGCCTGGGCGGCAAGCTCAGGCTCGGCTGTCCCGCAGCCCTGATGCCTCCGGCATCGCTGCTGCGCTGGGCCAAGGACCAGAAGGCCGATGTGACGCTCACCGAAAATGCCGAGGAGGCGGTCGCGGGAGCTCACTGCGTGGTGACCGATTCCTGGGTTTCCATGCACCACACCGATGTCGCGAACCGCCATAATTTGCTCAAGCCCTATCAGGTCAATCGGCGGCTGATGGAGATGGCCGGCAGCAATGCCAAATTCATGCACTGCCTGCCCGCCCATCGCGGCGACGAGGTGACTGACGAAGTGCTCGATGGACCGGGCTCGCTGGTCTTGGAGGAGGCCGAGAACCGGCTGCATATGCAGAAAAGCATTCTGCTCCATTGCTTCGGCAGCCCATGACCGGGCAAGGCAGGATCGCTTCGGACGATCTGGTGCTGGCCTTTGATGTGAAACCTCTGGGCGTGCGCGGGCGGCTGGTGCGGCTTGGCGCCGTGGTGGACAGCATTGTGCGGCTGCATGATTATCCAGCACCCGTCTCCGCCCTTCTCGCCGAGGCCGTGGCGCTCACCGCCATGCTGGGGGCAAGCCTCAAGTTCGAGGGCAAGTTTATTTTTCAAACCAAAACCGGCGGCCCCGTCGACATGATCGTGGCGGATTATGCGGCACCCGGCGGCATCCGCGGCTATGCCCGTTTCGATACAGCAAAAATCAGCGCCCTGGGTTCTAATGCCACCCAGGCGCAACTTCTTGGCAAGGGCCATCTTGCCATGACCGTCGACCAGGGCCTAGACATGGAGCGCTATCAGGGCATCGTGCCGCTGGACGGCAGCGATCTCACGACGGCAGCTCATACCTATTTTATCCAATCCGAACAGATTCCAACCCGGCTCAGGCTGGCGGCGGGGCCCCTCATCACGCGAGGCGTTGACGCGGAAAGCTGGCGCGCCGGCGCCATTATGGTGCAGCATCTGCCAAAGACCGGTGGATCGAGTCCGCTTCCCGTCCATTCCGGCGATGCCCCGGAGGGTGCTGCGGACCAGCTCGCCGAGCACGACGACTGGGTCAAAGCGCGCCTTCTGCTCGATACCGTCGAGGCCCATGAGATGCTCGATCCCACGCTTGCGCCCGAACGGCTGCTCTACCGGCTTTACCATGAGGATGGTGTGACCGTTTATCCGGGAAAACCGCTCACGCGCCATTGCACTTGCTCGCGCGAGGGGATCGCCCGGATGCTGCAAGGTTTTCCACCCGAGGACCGCGCCGCCATGATTGAAGACGGCGAAATCAGGGTCGTTTGCGAATTCTGTTCGACCAAATATCGTTTCAATCCCGGAAACCTTGCGTCCGGTTGAGATTTTGCGGCAATTGATCTACCTAAATTGGCATGAATCTTCTGGGCATCAGCGGCGCGCTTCGAAAAGGCTCCACCAATACCGGGCTGCTGCGCGCCTTGGAGGCCCTGGCACCGGAGCATGTAACCATCGAGATCGCAACGCTTCACGGCATTCCACTCTATGACGGCGATGCCGAAGCGGCCCAGGGAAAACCGCAATCGGTCAAGGATCTCGACGCCCGTATTCGCGCCGCCGACGGCATCATCATTGCCACGCCTGAATATAATTTTTCGATCCCCGGTGTCCTGAAGAATGC
>JBOHKD010000235.1:0-3193 GCA_050728895.1 Aestuariivirga sp. | reverse complement strand
ACCCAAGAAAGCGAGCCTGATTCTGCCGACGCGGGCGCTCGCTGAAGCGATTGCCGAGGAATGGGCGGGGCAGGGCGAGAAGCTCATTCCCGCCACCATGCCGCTCACCAAGCTCGCCAACACGGCGATTGACCGGGTGGGCGCCGAGCGTCCCCGCATTCTGGCCGAAATGGTTGATTATGCGGCCAGCGACCTTGTCTGCTACCGCGCCGGCAGGCCGCAAGGTCTCGTGGCGCGGCAGGCCACTCACTGGAATCCGGTCATCGATTGGGCTTTGACTGCCCTTGATGCCCCCTTCAAAGTGACGTTGGGCGTCGTGCATCGTCCGCAGCCGCCGGAAGCGCTGCACGCCATCGCAGGTGTGATCGCCGCCATGGATGAATATGAGATTGCCGCCCTCTACACCATCATGACGATCACCGGCTCCATGCTTATTACTCTTATGCTGGCACATGGCGCGCTCGCAGCCGATGCCGCGTGGGCGGCTGCCCATGTGGACGAGAATTTCCAGATCGAGAATTGGGGCGAAGACGCGGAAGCAACCGCGCGCCGCGCCGCGCGCCACAAGGAGTTCGTCTCCTGCTGCCGCTTTGTGGAACTGTGCCGCGAGGGGATTTGACGCCCTCGCTGCTCCCTGCTTTACAAAGCTTCAATGGAATCGCCTTCTCCCCTTGCTGGAGAAGGTCCGGCGAAGCCGGGGATGAGGGGTCGCGCAAACCCCTCACCCGTCGCGTTCCGCGCCACCCTCTCCCGCAAGGGGAGAGGGGAAAAAGGAGTACATCATGCAGGAAGTTCTGGCCAAACTGGAAGCACGCCGCGCCGAAGCGCGCGCCGGGGGCGGTGAAAAGCGCGTTGCCGCCCAGCACAAGCGCGGCAAGCTCACGGCGCGCGAACGGATAGAACTGCTGCTCGATGAAGGCTCCTTCGAGGAGTTCGACATGTTCGTCGAGCACCGCTGCACCGACTTCGGCATGGAACAGACCAAATATCCCGGCGACGGCGTCGTCACCGGCTGGGGCACGGTCAACGGCCGCGTCACTTATGTCTTCGCCAAGGATTTCACCGTGTTCGGCGGCTCGCTCTCGGAAGCCCACGCCCGCAAAATCACCAAGATCCAGGACATGGCGCTGCAAAACCGCGCACCCATCATCGGGTTGTTCGATGCCGGCGGTGCGCGCATCCAGGAGGGCGTCAACGCCCTTGGCGGATACGGCGAGGTGTTCCAGCGCAATGTGCTGGCCTCGGGCGTCATCCCGCAGATTTCGGTCATCATGGGGCCCTGCGCCGGGGGCGATGTTTATTCTCCCGCCATGACCGATTTCATCTTCATGGTGCGCGGCACCAGCTACATGTTCGTGACCGGCCCCGATGTGGTGAAGACCGTAACCAACGAGACGGTGACCGCCGAGCAGCTTGGCGGCGCTTCCATTCATACGACGAAATCTTCCATTGCCGACAAGGCCTATGACAATGACGTCGAGGCGTTGCTGCAAATGCGCCGCCTCATCGACTTTCTGCCTTCTTCCAATAATTCACCCATTCCGGAAATGCCGCAGTTCGACGATCCCGAGCGCCTCGACATGTCGCTGGATACGCTCATTCCCGTCAATCAGAACCAGCCCTATGACATGAAGGAGTTGATCGTGAAGATGGTGGATGAGGGCGACTTCTTCGAAATCCAGGAGGCGCACGCCAAAAATATCGTGACCGGGCTTGCCCGCGTCGGCGGCCGTACCGTGGGAATTATCGCCAATCAGCCCCTGGTGTTGGCGGGCGTTCTCGACAGCGACGCCGGGCGCAAGGCCGCCCGCTTCGTGCGCTTCTGCGATTGCTTCAATATCCCGATCGTGACCTTTGTCGATGTGCCGGGCTTCCTGCCGGGAACCGCGCAGGAATATGGCGGCCTCATCAAGCACGGCGCCAAACTGCTGTTCGCCTATGCCGAAGCGACCGTGCCGAAGATCACCGTGATCACCCGCAAGGCCTATGGCGGCGCCTATGTGGTTATGGCCTCGAAACACCTGCGGGGCGATGTCAACTATGCCTGGCCCACCGCCGAGATCGCCGTCATGGGTTCACGAGGTGCCGCCGAGATCATCTACCGCGCCGAACTCTCCGATCCTGAAAAGATAAAGGGCCGCATCAAGGAATTCGAGACGCGCTTCGCCAATCCTTTCGTGGCCGCCGAACGGGGTTTTCTCGACGAGGTCATCATGCCCCATTCCACCAGAAAGCGCGTGGCCCGCGCCCTCAACATGCTGTGGAACAAGGAACTGGCCAATCCGTGGAAGAAGCACGACAACATTCCGCTCTAGAAGCAGAACCCGATGAAACCCTTGCCCGTCCTCGCCGCCTTCTCCCACGCTGTCCGCTCAACCACCAACAATATTGGCTTCGCCTTTCATGTAAGCTGGCCATGGATACTGGCGCTTCTGCCCCTCAACATCGCGGGCAACATTTATATTCTGACGAACGGCATTACGAGTGCTGGAAGTCCCAGCGAAGAGAACCCGAAGGTCGTTGCCGTGACATTCCTTATGGCCATTGCCAGCATGATCGCTTTTGCCTCGATCGCCGTGAACTGGCACCGCTACATTCTCCTCGACGAGATTCCCAGAGGCATGCAAAGGCTGCGCCTGGATGTGACGGTCTGGCGCTATGTGGGCAACATCATCCTGATATTTCTCATCATGTTCGCTTGCGCGCTGCCGGCCGGATTCACTATCGCGATTGCCGCCATCATGATGGGTGAAAGCAGCCTTTACATCATTGTTCCGGCTTACGCCGCACTCGTGTTCGCGGCCATTTCGGCCGCCTACCGTCTCAGCATCAAGCTTCCAGCCGTGGCTCTGGAACGCCGCGACTATGGCTTCCGCGACGCATGGACCGGCACCCAGGGGAATTTCTGGCGGTTTCTCGGGCTGGCATTGCTCTATCTCGCCGTGGCTATGGTAGTGGGCCTGCTGGCCTTATTGTGGGCGGGGGGCCTGGGCGCGCTTGGCGGCACTGCCGGCCTGGCGATCGGCATCGCCGTGCAGCTTGTGGTGAACTGGGCTCTAACGATTCTCGGCGTGACGATGCTCACCAGCCTCTACGGCTTTTTTGTCGAAGGCCGGGATTTTTAAGGGAGCAATCCGCTCGCCCACCAGATCGTATTCCTCCGCCTCGACGATCTTCACGCGAACCATGTCTC
>JBOHKD010000234.1:0-3200 GCA_050728895.1 Aestuariivirga sp. | reverse complement strand
GTCGGATGCGGTTCCGTTCCGGGTCAACCGCGGGCGCTTCCTATCCATTTCTCGGCCGCCGCTCCCTCAAAGCGGATCCCATCCGCGCGGCATGTTCGGCCTGGCGCGTCTCCCTTGACATATAAAGATATCTTTATATGTATTGCCGGTATGGCGACCATTCTCGACGCACCTAAGCTCATGGTGGCCCTGAAAGCGGCGGCGGAGCCGACGCGGCTGCGCATTTTGATGCTGTTGCAAACCGGCGATCTTAGCGTCAAGGACGTGACGCGGATTCTCGGCCAGAGCCAGCCGCGCGTCAGCCGGCATCTAAAACTTATGACCGAGGCGGGCCTTGTTACCCGCCACAAGGAAGGCAACTGGGTGCTGTTTCGCCTTCGCGATGAGGGCGCGGGCAGCGCCTTGGCGCGCGCCATCGTCGATCTCCGGCCGGGTGCCGGCCCTGAACTCGCCCGTGATGCCACGCGCCTCGTTGAAGTTCGCGCTAAGCGCGCCGGGATCGCCAGCAAATATTTCCGCGACAACGCGGCGCGTTGGGAGGAGCTGCGCTCGCTCCATGTGCGCGAGGAAGATGTCGAACAGACCATGCTGCGCCTGGCGGGGCCTGCACCGGTCCGGCTGCATGTGGACCTCGGCACCGGCACCGGCAGCGTTCTCCGCTATTTCGCTCCCCTGGCCGTCCAATCCCTGGGTATCGACCAGAGCCTGGACATGCTCGCCATGGCCCGTGTTAATCTGGAGAAGGCAGGCTTGGGCAATTTGCAGGTGCGCCACGGCGACATCTATGCGCTGCCATTTGCCGATGCGGCTTGCGACTTCATCACTATTCACCAGGTATTGCATTATCTCGACGATCCCGGCCGCGCGCTCATCGAGGCCGCCCGCATTCTCCAACCGGGCGGACGCATGTTGATCGCCGATTTCGCGCCGCACGAATTTGAATATCTTCGCGCCAGCCACGCGCATCGCCGCCTCGGCATCGCCGCCGAGCATATGGCGGCATGGCTACAGCGGGCGGGCACGAAATTGATCCGGCATGACGTGCTGCCGCCGCCGTGGCGCAAGGGCGAGACGGGACTGACGGTGTCGCTGTGGCTGGCGGAGAAACCTGGCCGTTTGGGACACACCGGAGGATGACAGTCACCTATGGGGCGGGCGGCATCCCGATTGCGGCTTGCGAATCCCTCGCCCAAAGCCCAACCATGCGACACGGAAATGGGATAGCCGGGATGACCGGGCGCGTGGGTTATCTGAAGGCGCTGCTGCTGGCCGGTGTAATTGCCTTGCCCGGTTCCGCAACCGCTGGCCGCTGTGTTGCCGAATCTTTCGTGAAAAATGCCGGTGCCGCCATCATGCGGGCGGCGCGCACCGGGTCCGCCGAGGCCTTTTCGGGCGCGGCATCCCGCCATGCGGATGTGAATGTCATTGCCTTATTCGCGCTCGGTCCTTACCGGCGCTCCCTGCCCAAATCCCGGGAGGCCGAATATGTTCGTCTCACGCGCGCCTTCATCGGCGAGTTCATGGCCAGGTACGCGGGCCGTTTCAACGGCACCGGCATCGACATTATCTCTTGCACCGGCGGCCCCAGGGCGCTGATCGTGAAGGCCAGGCTGACAGGCGGCCAGAACGTCATCTTCAAACTTCATAAAACCCGCGCGGGCTACCGCGTGCAGGACCTCAACGTGTCGTCGATTTGGCTGGCCCAACAGTTGCGCAGCACCTTCACCGGCGTTATCCGCCGCAACGATGGCGATATCGGCGCATTGTTGAACTATTTGCGCGGCTGAAAAGACGTTGTAATTTGGCCGCTATAGTTATAATGAACACAATAGCCATTTTGATCATTTGGACCGATGCCCATGAAAACCATGACCGCCGCCAGGGCCAAAACGCATTTCGGGGAGTTTCTCGACACAGCCCAGCGCGAACCGGTTATCGTCACCAAAAAGAACCGCCCCGTAGGCGTGATGTTCTCTATGCAGGATATCGAGGACACGATTTGGGGCGAGAAGGCCCGCAAGACCCATGCCGGAGGCTATCTCCCGGCAAAGGATAGCGAGAAGGCCTTGACCAAGCTGCTCAATGCTAAAGGTTAAACTCTCCAGACAGGCTGACCGCTTTCTGCAAAAAATCCCGGCCAAGCACGGCAAGCAGATTGCCGAGCGCATTCAAATTTTGCGTGATGATCCAGCCTCGCTGCCGACCGAAGACCTCAAGGGTCATTCGCCATTCCGCCGCCTCAAATCCGGCAAATATCGGGTGGTGTATTTCATCGAGGATGAAACCCTCTTCGTCACGCTCATCGGCAAACGCAATGATGATGAAATCTACAAGCAAATCGCGCGCTTTCAAAAGTGACCGGCTCGACGCCCCCACCTCCCGTCATTCCAGCGAAAGCTGGAATCCAGCTATCGACCCTAAAGCTGGATCCCGGCTTTCGCCGGGATGACGGTTTAAACGGATCGCCTACCGCGCGAATTGCTTATACTTGATCCGCTTCGGCATCACCGAATCCTCGCCGAGGCGGCGCTTCTTGTCTTCCTCATAGTCCTGGAAATTGCCCTCGAACCATTCGGCATGGCTGTCGCCCTCGAAAGCCAGAATATGCGTGGCGAGGCGGTCGAGGAACATGCGGTCGTGGCTGATGATCACGGCACAGCCGGCAAAATCTTCCAGCGCTTCTTCCAGCGCCGCCAGGGTTTCCGTGTCGAGATCGTTGGTCGGCTCGTCGAGCAGCAGCACGTTGGCGCCCGACTTCAATATCTTGGCGAGATGTACGCGGTTGCGCTGGCCACCCGATAGCGTTCCCACCTTCTGCTGCTGGTCGGGGCCTTTGAAATTAAAGGCACCGGTATAGGCGCGCGAATTCATTTCGCGTTTTCCCAGATAGAGCACGTCATTGCCGCCGGAGATTTCCTGCCACACGGTCTTGTCCGGATTGAGCGAGTCGCGGCTCTGGTCCACGTAGCCCAAATGCACGCTTTCGCCGATGACGATTTTGCCTGAGTCGGGCTTCTCCTGACCCGTCAGCATACGGAACAATGTGGTTTTCCCAGCGCCATTGGGGCCGATGATGCCGACAATGCCGCCCGGCGGCAGCTTGAAGGTGAGGTTCTCGATCAAAAGCCGGTCGCCATAACCCTTGTTGAGGCCCTCGACGCTAATGACATTGTCGCCTAGCCGCTCGCCCGGTGGAATGA
>JBOHKD010000233.1:0-3205 GCA_050728895.1 Aestuariivirga sp. | reverse complement strand
AAGCGGGGCTTTGCCTCTACGGCCACGATATCGACGAGACCACAAGCCCGGTGGAAGCGGGACTTGTCTGGTCCATCGGGAAAAGGCGGCGGAGCGAAGGCGGATTTATCGGCGCATCACTTGTGCAGCGCGAATTGGCCAGTGGCCCGGCACGGAAGCGCGTCGGGATAAAGCCCGAGGGCCGCGCCCCGGCGCGTGAAGGCACGGTGATCACCGATGCCAACGGCCGCCAAATTGGCATGGTCACTTCGGGAGGCTTCGGCCCCACTGTCAATGGCCCCATCGCCATGGGCTATGTCGAAGCAATGTTCGCCGCCGCCGGAACGCCCGTGCAACTGACCGTGCGCGGCGCGAGCCTGCCTGCCGCCGTCGTGCCACTTCCCTTTGTTCCCCATCATTTCAAACGCTGAAGGAGTGCCCATGACTATCAAATATACGCGCGATCACGAGTGGATCAAAGTCGAGGGCGACACCGCCACCATCGGCATCACCAACCATGCCCAGGAGCAATTGGGTGATGTGGTATTCGTTGAATTGCCCAAGGTGGGCAAGACCGTGACCAAGGGCGGTGAAGCCGCCGTTGTCGAAAGTGTGAAGGCCGCGAGCGAGGTCTATGCCCCGGTGACGGGCGAAGTCGTCGCCGTCAACAAGGAACTGGAAGGCGATCCCGCACTGATCAATCGCGACGCTGAAGGTGACGGCTGGTTCATGAAGGTGAAGCTCAAGGACAAGAAGGAGCTTGGCGATCTCATGGACAAGGCCGCCTATGACAAGTTTGTGTCGGCATGAATTATCCCTCCCTTTGACGGGGAGGGATGACTAAATGGAGATTTGCATGACCCGCCCCACCCTTGCCGAGCTTGAGCCCGGCGCCAATTTCATCTCCCGCCACATCGGCCCCAACGATACCGAAACAAAAGAAATGCTGCGAACCATGGAGGCCGCGTCGCTGGAGGATTTCATCGCCAAGGTTGTGCCGGAAAAGATCCGCAGCAAACGGCCGCTGGAGCTGAAGGACGGCTTGGCCGAGCGCCACGCGCTTTCGTACCTGCGCAAGATGTCCGAGCGGAACGAGGTCTTTGTATCGATGATCGGCCAGGGCTATTACGGCACCGTGACACCCGGAGTGATCTTGCGCAATGTGCTGGAGAATCCCGGCTGGTACACGGCCTATACGCCCTATCAGGCGGAGGTGAGCCAGGGCCGTCTTGAGGCGCTGTTAAATTTTCAACAGGTGGTGGTCGATCTCACGGGGCTTGAACTGGCCTCGGCCTCGCTGCTCGATGAGGCAACTGCGGCGGCGGAAGCCATGGCCATGGCCAAGCGGATTGGGAAGACCGGTTCCAATACATTCTTCGTCGATGCCGATACTCATCCACAAACCATCGGCGTAATCGAAACGAGGGCGCAGGCCTTCGGTTTTGAAGTGATCGTTGGCGATCCGGCGCGTGATCTCAAAGTGGAAAGCGTTTTCGCGGCATTGCTTTCCTATCCCGGCTCTTCCGGCGAAGTGCGCGATTATCGCGGGCTCATCCAAAAGCTGCATGAGGCCGGCGCCATCGCCATCATGGCGACGGACCTGCTTGCCCTTGCCCTGTTGACGCCGCCGGGCGAACTCGGCGCCGATGTGGCGATCGGTTCGGCCCAGCGCTTCGGCGTGCCCATGGGCTATGGCGGCCCGCACGCGGCGTTCTTTGCTACGAAAGACGAATACAAGCGTGCCATGCCCGGCCGCATCATCGGCGTCTCCGTCGATGCCCATGGCAACCGGGCGCTGCGCATGGCCATGCAGACGCGCGAGCAGCACATCCGCCGCGAGAAGGCGACGAGCAATATCTGCACTGCGCAAGTGTTGCTGGCGGTGATTGCTTCCATGTTTGCCGTCTACAGCGGGCCGAAGGGCATACGAAAAACAGCCGAGCGCGCCCACCGTATCGCCGAAGTTTTTGCCGCCGCGGTAAAAAGTTTCGGCTACGAGGTCAAGACCACGGCGTTCTTCGATACGGTTACCGTCAACGCACCGGGCCGCGCCCATACCCTGTGCGCCAAGGCCCGCGAGAAGCGCATCAATTTGCGTTTCGTCGACGGCGATCATATCGGCATTTCCTTCGACCAATCGACCAGGCGGAGTGAACTTGAACGCCTGCTTACCGTCTTCAAGACCGATGCGCTGGAGCGCCTGAGTATCGACGAAGTCGACAAGGGATTGTCCGAAGTAATCCCGCCGGCGCTCCGCCGCACCTCAAACTACCTCACCCACCCGGTCTTCGAAATGTACCATTCGGAAACCGAGATGCTTCGTTATCTCAGGCACCTGCAAGCGAAGGACATCGCACTCGACCAGTCGATGATCCCGCTCGGCTCCTGCACCATGAAGCTTAATGCTACCGCCGAGATGATACCGGTGACGTGGCGCAACTTCTCCATGCTGCATCCGTTCGCACCGCTGGAGCAGGCGCAAGGCTACAGCCAGCTCTTCGAGGAACTTGAAGCCATGCTGGCGGAGATCACCGGCTTCGACGCGGTCTCGCTCCAGCCCAATGCCGGAAGCCAGGGCGAATACGCGGGGCTCCTCGCCATTTCGGCCTATCACAAGGCGCGTGGGGCCAGCCAACGCGATGTCTGTTTGATTCCGATTTCCGCTCACGGCACCAATCCCGCCTCCGCCGTCATGGCGGGCATGCGGGTTGTCGTCGTGGCTTGCGATGAACGCGGCAATGTCGATGTGGCCGACCTCAAGGCCAAGGCCAGGGAGAATGCCGAAAGCCTTGCCGCACTGATGATTACCTATCCTTCCACTCACGGCGTGTTCGAGGAAGCGATTATCGATATTTGCGCCATCGTTCATGAGCATGGTGGCCAGGTCTATCTCGACGGCGCCAATCTCAACGCTCTGGGTGGTCTCGTTCGTCCGGCCGAATTCGGCGCCGATGTTTGCCACATCAATCTGCACAAGACCTTCTGCATTCCCCATGGCGGCGGCGGGCCGGGCATGGGGCCCATTGGAGTGAAGGCGCATCTTGCTCCCTTCCTGCCGGGTCACAAGGTGGTACATGGCGTCAATCCGGCGGCGGGCCGCGACCAATCGAAGGGTGCCGTTTCAGCCGCACCCTGGGGCTCGGCGTCGATCCTGCCGATCTCGTGGACCTATATCGCCATGATGGGGGCCGACGGCCTGCGCCAGGCTTCGATGATGGCGATCCTC
>JBOHKD010000232.1:0-3251 GCA_050728895.1 Aestuariivirga sp. | reverse complement strand
AGCCGGGATCGTCCATGCACATTCACCAGTCAGTGCTCGATCTGAAAACCGGCAAGAATGTTTTTGCCGGACGCAATGGCGCGTATTCCAAACTCTTTCTCGGGCACATCGGCGGCCTGCAGCGCTATCTCGCGGCGGCCTTGCCGTTCATGGCGCCCAATGTGAATTCCTACCGCCGGTTGGTGCGGGAATCGGATGCGCCAACCAATGTCCATTGGGCCATCGACAACCGCACCGTCAGCCTGCGGGTACCATCATCGGATCCGATGAATCTCCGCGTCGAAAACCGCGTACCCGGAGCCGATGCCAATCCCTACCTTGCCTTCGCGGCCTCGCTCGCTTGCGGTTATCTCGGCATGATCGAGCGTATCAAGCCGTCGGAGCCGGTCGAAGGTTCGGCCTATCGCTATGTCCAGACGCTCCCCATCAGTCTCGATGAAGCCCTCGACAAACTCAACTACACCAAGCCGCTCAAGACGGTGCTGGGCGATCTGTTCGTCGAAGCCTATACCGATGTCAAAGCGCAGGAAATGCAGCATTTCCGGAAGGTCATCAGCTCCTGGGAGCGCGAATATTTGTTGCTCAATGTTTAGTCCCTTTATCCGTCATTCCGGCGAAAGCCGGAATCCAGCTTTGCATTGGACCCCGGCTTCTGCCGGGGTGACGACTGCGGGATGGTTGCTCCGAGTGATCATGGGCGCTCTATCTCTCATCATATTGAGCATCACTCCCGCTTCGGCAGCGAAAGATGACCGCAGTCCCGCCTATGAGGAAGTCTCCGCCGCCGTGGCGCGGATTCTCGAAGGGCCAGACCGCCTTCCGCTGTTTCTCGAACGGATCAGGCCGGCACTGCATGCCCATTATATCCGGGACAAGGGCGCCATCTATTGGGTGGGCACGGGCCGCATGACGGCTTTCATCCAGCGTCTGGAGGATGCCGAGGACGATGGGCTCAATCCAGCAGATTACCCGATCGATTCGCTGATTGAAATCCGCGACGGCATCGATCCGGACGATCCTTATGGCGCCGCGGAGGCCGAACTTCTGTTCTCGACATTTTTCGTCACCTATGCGGCCGATCTGAAAATCGGACGGGTGACACCCCAGAAGGTCGAACCCCGCCTGTTCCGCAGCCGCAAGACCGTCGATGTGCTGAAAATCCTCACGGAGTTGAAGAAGCAGCGCGATACCGGAGCGTTCCTCACCTCTTTTGAGTCGCGCAACCCGCACTACAAGGCGCTCAAGCGCATGCTGGCCCTCTATCGCGCCATGGCGGAGGCCGGAGGCTGGCCTGCGATCCCGCAAGGAACCAACATCAATCCCGGGGGCACCGACGCGCGCCTCCCGCAAATCCGTTTCCTCCTTGCCCTGGCCGGCGACTATGGCGGAGCTGCTTCCGCCTCAAACCTCTACGATGCCGCGCTGGTTGCCGCCGTGAAACGCTTTCAGACGCGCAGCGGATTGGAAGCAAAAGGCGTGATCGGCAAGCAGACGCTGATCGCCATGAATATCCCGCCGGCCGAACGGGCGCGCCAAATCATGCTCAACATGGAACGCTGGCGCTGGATGCCGGAGTCCCTGGGCGAGTATCATTTCATGGTAAATCTCGCGGCATTCGAATTACAGGAGGTGCAATCCTCGGAAATCATCGACCGCATGAATGTGGTGGTGGGTGCTGTGGCTACGCAGACGCCGGAATTTTCCGACGAGATGGAATATGTCGAGATCAACCCAACCTGGACCGTGCCCTATTCAATCGCCACCGGCGAAATGCTTCCCAAGCTCAGGCTCGACCCTTACGCCTATGCCGCGGATTTCGACATGTTCATGAACGGCAAGATAGCGCCTTGGGGAACGATCGACTGGCATGCCTTTGGGCGGGGCAAATTTCCCTTCACTTTCCGCCAGCGGCCCGGCCCGAAGAATGCGCTGGGCAAAGTCAAGTTCATGCTGCCGAACAGGCATAACATCTATCTTCACGACACGCCGTCCAAGGACAAGTTCCTGTCGGTCGCGCGGGCCTTCAGCCACGGGTGCATTCGCCTCTCCCGCCCCATCGATCTGCTTTATACCGTCGTAGGCGGCATTGCCGGCTGGCCCAAGGCCAGAATCGAAGCGGCACTTGCAAGCTTCAAGACCATTCAGGTTCCCCTGCCCCGGAGAATTCCCGTCCATCTGATCTATGCCACGGCCTTCGACGGCAGCAACGGCATTGAATTCCGCCCCGACATCTATGGACGCGACCGCAAACTTTACGCAGCACTGTTCGGCAAGGAGTCGAGCTAAGGTAAAGCTACGGCGCCGCCTGCTTCAACGTCTCGATTGCCGCGGCCGCGTCCGGGCTCCCCTCCGCGCTGGCGCGCATGTACCACTCCATGGCGCGGACCGGATCGGGCTTTATGCCCTGCACCTTCAGTTCGGCATAAACAGCGGGATCATAGGTTTTGCCAGCGCCTATCGCCCCTTCAATCGCGCCTTGCGCAAACGCCCGTTCATAGAACCGGCGCGCCATGCCAAGGTCTCCCGACTTCAGCAGGATATCGCCTTTGCTCAGCAGGCTTTGGGCCTCGGTCTGGGAATCCGTAGCCGCAGCCAGTTGTTCCCTGGGCACCGGTATCGCGGCCACTTCCAGTGCATCGGATTGCTCCGCTGTCTTGATCGTCACAGTTTCCGGCAGGGCGGCGGCCGGCGCCACCAGCACACCGGTATTGTCGATTGCCACCGTCATTTCCTTGATCGGCGCCGCGAGTTCGCCGGTCTTGGCCTCGAAGGCGGCAACGGCAACGTCGAAGCTCGGTTGACTGGATGCCGGAACCACAAGTTTGATATCCTTGGCATCGGCGGCGGCAAGCTGCCAGGCGTTGTCCTCCGCTTTCGTGCCCGTCGTGAGATAGGCCGACTGCGGCAGGCCGGAAAGCTTCAGGATGAGCTCCTGGCCCGCCACCGCCGGTTCGGCGCGAAGCATGAGCGGGATCATGCTGTTGGCAGCACCGCTCACATCGGAAACATCGAGAGTAGCGGTGGCAATGGATTTCTTGACCACGACGGTTACCGAACCTGTTTCGGCCACCGATTCCACGCTGGGCCTGATCAGGCTTGCGATCTCTTCCGCCTTGGCGCCGATTGCCTTGTAGTGGGTTGCCCCATATCCAAGGAGGCCTCCCGCCACAACCGCCGCCAGGCCCACTATCACATAGGCCAAGGGAAGCTGAGCGCGTGGAGCGTGTATCGGCGCTGCTTCGGCCTTGCGG
>JBOHKD010000231.1:0-3254 GCA_050728895.1 Aestuariivirga sp. | reverse complement strand
AATATCTCCAGTCAGTTGCGGGAAAAGATCTTGCCAATGCGGGTTTTCCCGTTCGATCAGATTGATCTTCCATTGGCGCGGCCATTTCTTCATGGTCTTCTCGCGTTGAATTGCGCAGTCGATCTCACCGAATGGCTCAAAATGGACAAGTGTGAAGACTTTATACCTGCGAGTAAAGCCGGGTTTCTCTCCTGACCGATGTTCGACAACACGGCTGATGAGGTCGCCGGTGACGCCAATGTAAAGCGTCCCGTATGGTTTACTCGCGAGAATATAAACGGAATAGATTTTCTCCTCGTCTTTGAGCCTGTGGACCATGCCGTATCTTCTTTCATGGGCGTGAGCCTGTTGCCCAATGGGTCGCCGGAATAAATCCGGCGATGACAGATAAAATCATCAATATACCCTCGCCTTGGGCTTGATGTAGTCGATGTCGGAGGTCAGCGTGAAGTCGTGCACCGGGCGGTAGCCCAAGCGGGTTTTGCGTGGGCCGGGATCGGCCCAGGCGAGCGTGTGTTTCATCCAGTTCTTATCGTCGCGGCTAGGAAAATCCTCGCGTGCATGCGCCCCCCGGCTTTCTTGCCGCGCCAGTGCGCCCTGAACCGTAACCGCCGCCTGCAGAATGAGATTCTCAAGTTCCAGCGTCTCGACCAGATCGGAATTCCAGATCAGCGAACGGTCGCTCACCCTTATATCGTCGAGGCCGTTCCATATTTGGGCCACCGCCTTGACGCCCTGCGCCAATACTTCTCCGGTGCGGAAGACGGCGCAATCGGCCTGCATGGCCTTCTGCAGGGCAAGCCGGAGTTTCGCGGTTGGCGTCGCCCCATTGGCGTTGCGGTAATGGTCGAGCTTGACGATCGCGGTCTCTCCGGCATTGGCCGGCAAATCGGCATGGGGGCTGTTGGGCACAATCGTTTCGGCGCATTTCAATCCCGCCGCCCGCCCGAATACCACAAGGTCGATCAGCGAATTGGAACCCAGGCGATTTGCTCCGTGTACCGAGACACACGCCGCTTCCCCCACCGCCATAAGGCCCGGTACGATCTTTTCGGTATCCTTGGGATCGCCCGCCAGCGCCTCGCCATGATAGTTGGTGGGGATGCCGCCCATGTTGTAATGAACGGTGGGCAAAACCGGGATGGGCTCCCTTGTCACGTCGATGCCGGCGAAAATCCTCGCGGATTCCGAAATGCCCGGCAGCCGTTCGTGCAGCACGGCGGGATCGAGATGTTCGAGATGCAGATGAATATGATCCTTCAAAACACCTACGCCCCGGCCCTCGCGGATTTCAATAGTTGAAGCCCTGGACACCACATCGCGCGAGGCCAGATCCTTGGCCGAGGGCGCATAGCGTTCCATGAAGCGCTCGCCCGCTGAATTGGTGAGATAGCCCCCTTCACCGCGGGCACCCTCGGTGATCAGGCAGCCCGCGCCATAGATGCCGGTGGGGTGAAACTGCACGAATTCCATGTCCTGCAGCGGCAGGCCGGCGCGCAGCACCATGGCGTTGCCGTCTCCGGTGCAGGTGTGCGCCGAGGTCGCCGAAAAATAGGCGCGCCCATAGCCCCCCGTCGCCAGGATGGTTTTATGCGCCCGGAAACGGTGCATCGTTCCATCCTCCATCGACAGCGCCATGACACCGCGGGCCACGCCCTTTTCCATGATGAGATCGAGCACGAAATATTCGACGAAAAACTCCGTCGAATGGCGCAAGGACTGGCCGTAGAGCGTATGCAGCATGGCATGTCCGGTGCGGTCGGCCGCGGCACAGGTCCGCTGCACCGGTGGGCCGTCGCCGAAATTCATCATGTGGCCGCCGAACGGGCGCTGGTAAATCCTGCCGTCCTCGGTGCGCGAGAACGGCAATCCAAAATGCTCGAGTTCATAAACCGCGGTCGGCGCGTTGCGGCAGAGATATTCGATGGCGTCCTGATCGCCCAACCAGTCGGCACCCTTCACCGTGTCATAGACATGCCAACGCCAGTCGTCGGGGCCCATGTTGCCGAGCGAGGCGGCGATACCCCCTTGCGCCGCTACCGTATGCGAGCGGGTGGGAAACACCTTTGTGAGGCAGGCGGTTTTCAGGCCCGCCTGGGACGCGCCGAGTGTCGCGCGAAGCCCGGCACCCCCCGCCCCCACCACCACCACATCGAAGGCGTGATCGGTAATCGGATAAGCCACCATCAGGATGCGAAGCTCATTTTGAGAATTGCCAGGATGCCGGCCACGGCAATCGCCGCCGTGAAAAAGCTGTTGAACAGCAGTGCCGCATATTTTGCGGCGGTGCCATGCACATAGTCTTCGATGACGGTCTGCATGCCGAGCCGCATGTGCCACGGGATCGATACGAAGGCCAGAATGAGAGGCAGCGAGACGAAGGGATTGGCAATGCCCGCCACGGCATCGGCGCGCGAGGCCCCGAGATGCGCCACGATGAACCAGGCAAGGAAGACGACCAGTGGCAGATTGGCGATCGCCGTCAGCCGCTGCATCAGGAAATGTCCGGTGCCCGACTTTGCGGAGCCCAGCCCCAGCGTTTCTCCCAGCGGCGTTCGCATGCTCATGGCATCGCCCCATAGCCCACGATCCACAGCAGGATGGTGAGGGCGATGGAGCCCGCCAGATTGGCTCGCGCCATCCATTCGACCGTCTTGAGATCGAAGCCGCGGCCCGTGTCCCAAATGAAATGGCGGATGCCGCCCAGCGCATGATGGATCAGCGCCCAGGTGAAGCCGAAGAGAACCAGCCGTCCAAACCAGTGGCCGAAGAAGCCCTGCGCCAGTTCGAAATAGCCGCCGGAAGAAGCCGCGGCCCAAAGCCACCAGACAAGCAGGATCATCCCGAAATAGAGCGCCACGCCGGTCAGGCGATGGGCAATCGACATCATCATCGTGAGCATCAGCCGGTAGATTTGCAGATGCGGCGACAAGGGCCGCAGCCCCGGTTTCGTTTTGGTCATGCTTTCTTATCCCCCCGCCGCGCCCGTTCTAGCTTGTACGCCGCAATATCGCAAATCGGAAGGAAGCGTGTACCTCTTATTCCCTGTCTTCATGGCTGCACCATCAAGAAGATGCCCGCAACAAGCGCGGGCATGACGAAAAGAGAGTGAGTGTGGCCGTTCTCTCCTCTCTCGTCATGGCCGGGCAAGCCTGTTCTCGGGCTTGACCCGAGAAGCACGGCCATCTTCTTTGGTCTGGTATTTTAGTTATTGACAATCTATTCCTATTGTGCTTATATCCGCACTTATATAC
>JBOHKD010000230.1:0-3265 GCA_050728895.1 Aestuariivirga sp. | reverse complement strand
TTGCCACCATTCATGGACACCGTATAGGGGGTCGTGTTTGAACAGGTTACGCTCACCGTATTCGTCGCATCGACGGCCGTGTCGAGAATGCCGTGCGAGCCGAAATCCAAATTGGTGGCGCTGACGCTGCAAGTGGCGGGATAATCCGCCTGGGCGGTGAAGGGAACATTGGTGACATTCGCCAGGCCGATGGCACTACAGCTTCCGAAAAACGAATAGGCATAGGCGATCTGCGTGTGGGCTCCTGAGAAGACCGAGGTGTAGGTCCCCGCCGGCAAAGCCGTTTGCGCGGAAAGGACGCGGCCAAACATCGTTCTGCTGGTGGTTGCCGTACCGGTGCCACCAAGGGCGAGATTGATCGTCGGCGGTGTTGGCGGCAGACCCCAGGTGCGCGATCCCCAGACTGTGGTTCGCGCGGCATTCTGGTAGATATTGTAACGCAATTGGTTGGCGCCATTCAGCATGTAACGCTCGCTGCCAGTACCGTTGACGCCGCCCGTGCCGGCGTTGAAATTCGGGCAGATGCGCACGGTCTGCCCCGGGGTTCCGGTGCAGGTGGCGCTAAACGTGCCGTTCAAATCGAACGGCGTGCCCAATGCAAGGTTGATACTGCCCCAGTTCAACCCGGTGTTGGTGAAGGTGCAGGATTGGCCCCAGGCGGGGCCGCCCATCAGCATCGGGACAAGGAATAAAAGATACTTCAACCGCATTTCACCGCTCCGATCACTTGCTGCTCGTCCTTGACAGGCGTGAATTTGAAGCGGCCCGAGCAGATAACCGAATTGACCGTCGATTCAATTTCGTTCTCGGCCGCAAGGCCCGTCATATAGACTTGACCGTCGAAGCCAACGAGGAACGGCTCGTCCTGGCCTTTCAGCGTTACGGTTGTGCCTGCCGGCAATTCTTTTCCATCGCTGTCGGTGACGATGACGATCGCCGCCGCCGTAGCCGTCTTGATGCCGAAGTCGACCCTCACGCCGCTGTTCTCGCGCGGCACCACCTTGGTCTCGGTTTGCGGGATATCCGCCATCACCGGGAGGCTTGCGATGTCGATCGAAATCTTGTTCGGCTGATAGGCCTTGAGGCCGGTGACGAGAAGCTTGCCATTTGACCGTGTGGTGCCGACGGGACGATTTTCGAGCCGCACCGGAACATCCCCGCTGCCCACGTCGACAACCGCGAAGGCTTCATCGATGCGGTTGCCGAGAAAGACGCCGCCGCCTGCCGCAACCAGCGAGCCATCGAGTGCCATGCCGAGGCTGCTGCCGGTACCTTGTTGGAAGGCTCGCGCTTGCAGGAGACCCGTTGTCCCCTGGTAACTTGCCTCCGCCGATGCGAATGAGTTGTCGCCCACACCCTTCGACAGGCGCCAGCCATAATTGCCGGGGTCGCCGTTTCTGGACCTCGCCAGCGAAGCCACGGCGGTCACGCTTTCTTTCGACAAGCTGGCGTTGCTTGAGGCCGACATGGTTTTTCCAAGCGGATAAGAAAGCCCGGCGAAAACACCGTAGTTGCCATCACCGCCGCTCTCGATAAAACCGCTGGCATAGAGCGAAAGATTATTTTCGAAGGATTTTGCCAGGCTGCCGGAGGCAATCAGCGTGTGATCGCCATTTTCCTCTTCGACATGAACAAGGCCAATGCCGGCGCTCGCCCGGTAATCGGGGAAACCATAGGAGAGCGAAAGTTGATCGACGGCGCGCGGATTCAAACCGATGTCGAAATCCGAGGTACCGCCTTCTTCGGCCGTAACGGACGCAAGGTCATCGTAATCGCCAAGACTGCGGCGCGTCGAAGCGCTGACACTGAGCGGACCGAAGCGGTTATTCCAGCCGGCAAAGAGAAGGCCGCCCAGCCCTTCGTCTCCCCCGCTCACGGCAACAGCCGCCGTCACCTCGCCGAAGGAGGAAAGCCCCACCACCACGCCGGCGCCGCCATTCAACAGCCGCGCGCCGGACTCGACATGAGCTTCCCCGGTCAGCCAGTCGGTGATGCCGTAGCGCAGGCTGGCGAGGCCCAGCGGCCTTTCGTCGTAGGCGAAGGATTCAGTTCCGTAATCGCGCCGCGCCACGCCCACATCGAGCGAATAGTCGAAAAGCCCCTGGCGCAACAAATCGGGCGAGGTGAAGAACTCCGATTCCTGCTCGCTCGCGCGTCCCGTCGAATCGGTCACGACAACGCGGGCCGTTCCCGATCCGGTGATCACCGGCAGGTTTTCGATGTGATAGGGACCGGCTTCGACCTGCTGCGAATAGGTTTTTACATTATTTACATAGACATCGATCGTCGATGGGATGGCAGCACTGCCGGTGAAAGACGGCAGCGGCATGGTGATAAGGTTCGGGCGCAAGTTGAAATTGCGCCTCACCTGGGCGCCGCCCATGCGAATGGGGCGGGTCCAGGCGAGACCGCCGCTGGTAATGTCGCCCGCGTGCCAGGACCTCGCATTCACCTCATCGGAATAGGACCAGATCGTATCGAGCCGCAGTGCGGTCATGTTGGCAAAGGTCGTGGTGCCGATAATGCCCGATTGGCTCAGCGTTCCGTAGGGCGAAAAAGCCCGCGCATCGAGCGACAGCGAGCCGCCGTTGATGGCGGTTACGGAAGCATCGAAATCGTGGGAGACTTCGGAGAACGCCGAATAATTCAACAGCAGGCCGGTCGAACTCTCGGGCGTCACCTCGCCGGGCAAGGGCTGGGCGTTGTAATTCTTGGTCAGGCGAAGCTTGTCCGGCACCGCGATGGCGATGGCTTGTTTGATGTCGTCGTAGCGATAGGTAAGACCCTCGATGCTGTCGAGAAGAACCACAGCATCGGGCGGCCCCGTGCCCGGCACCGCGAGGCCCAGCACGTTGAGTTCTTCGCGGGTTGTGGACAAATGGTTCTGGGTGTCGAGCGTAAATGCGCCGATCAGCCGCGTTGGCTGGCCATTGATGCTGACTTCAAGCTGAAGATCGAGAGGATGCGGTGGCGGCTCATTGGCCACGGCCGGTGCGGCAACAACCAATGCCGCCACCAGCGCCAAAGCCCAGCGATCAATTGGCGGCCTGAATCTTCGCCGTCGCCTTGATTGGGCCATTGTCACCCTGCGCCAGAATCGTGATGGTACCGCCGGGTGTAAAGCCCTTCGCCGGCGCGCCCGCGGTCCATTGTTCAGATGACCGTCCGAATACGTAGCCGATGAAATTATCGCCGTAACCAAGCGATGCACCGGACTCGTTCGTGACATTTAGCGCAGAGATACGCACGCGCCTTCCGCCCTCAT
>JBOHKD010000229.1:0-3273 GCA_050728895.1 Aestuariivirga sp. | reverse complement strand
TCTGCAATTCCGTGACGCGGCAACGGGCAAGTTCGATATCGAGTCCTACGAACATGCCGTGCGGCTGTGGACCGTGGTTTTGGAAATCTCGGTGATGATGGCGCAGTTTCCTTCCCGGGAAATCGCGGCACTATCCCACGAATTCCGCACCCTCGGCCTGGGCTTCGCCAACATCGGCGGATTGCTGATGACCATGGGCCTGCCCTACGACAGTTATGAGGGCCGTGCCACCTGTGCCGCGCTCTCGGCCATCATGACGGGGGTTTCCTATGCCACCTCGGCCGAGATGGCGAAGGAGCTTGGGCCTTTTTCGGGTTTCGCCAAGAACCGCGAACACATGCTGCGCGTCATGCGCAACCATCGCCGTGCAGCCTTCGGGGCGTCGGTTGGCTATGAAGCGGTACGCACGGCACCGGTGCCGCTCGACGAAGAAGAATTGTCCGACAAGGCTCTCGTGGCCCACGCCCGCAAGGCCTGGGATCATGCGGTGACACTGGGCGAGGCCCACGGCTACCGCAATGCCCAGGCGAGTGTTGTCGCTCCCACCGGCACTATCGGTCTCGTCATGGATTGCGACACGACCGGCATCGAGCCCGACTTCGCTCTCGTCAAGTTCAAGAAGCTGGCGGGCGGCGGCTATTTCAAGATCATCAACCAGGCGGTGCCGGAGGCGCTTCGCACCCTGGGCTACACGCCAGAGCAAATCGAGACGATCATCGCCTATGCCGTGGGGCATGGCTCGCTGGCCGATGCCCCGGCGCTCAACCATGCGCAGCTTCGCGCCAAGGGCTTCGGCGACGCACAGATCGAGATCATCGAATCCGGCCTCGCTTCCGCCTTCGACATCAAATTCGTGTTCAACAAATGGACGCTGGGCGAGGAATTCTGCACCTCGGTGCTTAATCTTACCCAGGCGCAGCTTGACGATTACGGTTTCGATTTCCTGGGGGCCTTGGGCTTTTCCGCCGCCGACATCGACAAGGCCAATATCCATGTCTGCGGTGCCATGACACTGGAAGGCGCACCCGGCCTCAAGGAGGAGCATCTCGCCGTATTCGACTGCGCCAATCCTTGCGGCCGTGTCGGCAAGCGCTATCTGTCGGTGGATAGCCACATCCGCATGATGGCGGCGAGCCAGCCCTTTATCTCGGGCGCCATCTCCAAGACCATCAACATGCCGAACGAGGCGACGGTCGAAGATTGTACTGCCGCCTACATGCTGTCGTGGAAGCTCGCCACCAAGGCCAACGCGCTTTACCGCGACGGCTCCAAGCTGTCGCAGCCGCTTTCCTCCCAGCTCATCGCCGATGAGGCCGATGAAACGGAAGACACGGTGGAAGCCTTGCTGGCGAAGCCCCAGGTGCAGCGGATCGAAACCGTGGTCGAGAAGTTCATCGAGATCATCCGCGGCCGCGAGCGGCTGCCGGGGCGGCGCAAGGGTTACACGCAAAAAGCGGTCGTCGGCGGCCACAAGGTTTACTTGCGCACCGGCGAATACGACGATGGCAAGCTCGGTGAAATCTTCATCGACATGCACAAGGAGGGCGCGGCGTTGCGCGCCATGATGAATAATTTCGCCATCGCGGTATCGGTGGGCCTGCAATATGGCGTGCCGCTGGAGGAATTCGTCGATGCCTTCACCTTCACCAAATTCGAGCCGGCGGGGATGGTGCAGGGCAATGAGTCGATCAAGAACGCCACCTCGATCCTCGACTATGTGTTCCGTGAACTCGCCGTGTCCTATCTGGGCCGCAACGATCTGGCCCATGTCGATGCCTCGGAACTGGGCTTCGATGCGCTGGGCAAGGGCGTCGGCAGCGAGGAACCGCCGCGGGTTTCGGCGGCTCGTGTCCTGTCGTCGGGTTTCGTGCGCAATCAGAACCTTTCCAACGTATTGGTGATGCCGCAGGCGACGGCGGCGCCGTCATCGCCCGCCCATGCGCTGCAAATGCGCGTGGCAACCGAGACGGCGGGCGGGCTGGCGCTGGCGGAGAGTCTGGTGCATGTCCACGCCGAACCCGCTCCCATGGCGGCGCTCGACCGGCGCGTTGAAGCCCGCATGAAAGGTTATGAAGGCGAGTCATGCGGTGAATGCGGCAACTTCACCATGGTGCGCAACGGCACCTGCCTCAAATGCGATACCTGCGGCGGCACGAGCGGGTGTTCGTAATCCGGTAAAAGAGGAGCGTTGTTCCGGCCATCTATCTGGGTCAATGCTCCCAGCGTTTCAGCCCCAGCCACTTTTCCATGCCTACGAAATCCCGGTCGGCGTGGATCAGCGGGACCTTGTGGGCAATGCACCACGTGGCAATGATGACGTCGATGGTGCCGCGGACGGTCACTCCCTTGCTCCGCAATAGCCGGTAATTGTCCGCCGCCTGCAAGGCCAGGGCTGGACCGCAGAGGGTCACAACCGGGAACGGGCGAAGATCGCCTTTCAGTTCGTCGAGTGCCCGGCCCTTCCGGTAACCCTGCAACAACTCGACAAGGATCAGGTCGCCAATCACCAATGCATCAGTGCCCAGCGCGCGGTTCAAGGCCGCCGCCGGAGGCGTTTCCTTGTTTCCGAGAAAATCGATCCAAGCCGAAGTATCCGCTAGAATCATTCGCTGCGGCGCATGGCGTCGAGATCGCCCTCCCACCGCAATTTTCCCCGCAGCCGGCGAATCGCCCCTTGGGCGTCGATTCTCACCAGTAGCTTCAGCGCCTTCTCGACCGTTTCCCGTTTGGTCATGGCACCGGAAGCTCTCATCGCCTGCTTCATCAGTCTATCGTCGATTTCTATATTGGTTCTCACGTGCGCGCTCCTATGTGTATTCTATCTGAAAATATACACATCCTGAGCCCGGATGGCAAGCGCGGCGGCAAGAGAGGTTGGGCGCGCCACCCTTCTCGTCATGGCCACCCCCGGACTTGATCCGGGGGTTGTCACCGCCATCTTCTTGCGACTTTACTCCCTCCTCGTCATGGCCGGGCATCGTCCCGGCCATCTTCTTTGGTGAGGTAAAGAAGAAGATGCCCGGAACAAATCCGGGCATGACGAGAAGGGGTAAGTGGCTCTCTACGCCCCTCCTCCAAAAAATTTTTCAACCCTTGCATTTCTGCCACAGGCGCGATTCAACCTCTCCCAAACCATTTGCAAAGCAAAAAATGATCGTCCGTCCGTGTGCTGACGGCCGGCATTTTGCCTTGTGTTCCGGCGTTATTCCGAGAATCTCGGCATTTCGTCCGTATACGGACGGAGCGAAGTCCGGCATCGCTATTTACGAAATG
>JBOHKD010000228.1:0-3284 GCA_050728895.1 Aestuariivirga sp. | reverse complement strand
CGGCGGCACCATGCGCCTTGGCGCTTACGATGCTACGCTCAAATCCGGCAGCCGGATCGCCGGCATCTATGGTGTAACACGCATTTCCGAGCGCCACCGGCACCGTTATGAAGTCAACACGCGCTACCGTCAGCCCCTGGAAAAGGCCGGCATGGTATTCGCCGGCATGTCGCCCGACGGTCTATTGCCGGAAACCATCGAATACCCCGGCCATCCCTGGTTTATCGGCGTGCAATATCACCCCGAGTTGAAATCGAAACCGTTTCAGCCGCATCCACTGTTTGCCTCCTTCATCGCGGCGGCGGTTAATCAAAGCCGGCTGGTTTGAGGATGCGCTGGGCAACAACTTTCGCCGCCGTTCTTTGCGCCCTTCTGCTGTGCCTGAATACGGCCTTTGCCTATGACGAAGCCGTCGTCCGGCAGGCCGAACAAGCCACCGAAGCCTTTCGCGCCGATCTGGCGCGGATCGAGGCGGCGCTGCAATTACCGGCAATCACCGATGCGCAACTCACGGAGCATCGGACCGGGTTTGCGAATATCCGCGCCAAGGCACTGATCGAGGCGGCGGCACTGGCCGATCCCATTGCTGAAGTGAACCAGCAGTTTTCACTGCTGGGTCCCGCGCCCGCGAATGTAAGTGTCGAGACCGCCGCCCTCGTCCAGCAACGCGCCGCGATCGAGGCCCAGATCGACCGCCTGCTCGGCGCCAAATCGCAGTTGGAGCTTCTCGCCGTCACCGCGGAACAACTGGCAAGACGCGCCTCCACGCTGCAATTCAGCCTGTTCTTCAGCCGCATTTTCGAGGCCGGGCGTTCGATCCTTAATCCGCGCCTGTGGATCGACACAGGGCTGGGCACGGCAGTCTTGTCTCAACGCCTTGCGGCGCTGTTTTCCAACTGGTGGAGCCAGGTTGGGCCTGCGGCGAATTTTGTGGCACTCGCCTTGATCCCGGCGTTTTTCGCCAGCCTCGCCGTCATCTATTTTCCGCTGCGGGGAAAATTCCGCCGCCGGATGAATACCCGTCTCAACACCAGCCGTCCGCCCGACGGGATCGACCGGCTGTGGCGCATCGCGCGTGCCGCCGGTGCTGTTTTCGCGGTGCTGTTTCTGCTGTTTCTGCCGGTTTCCGCAAGCCTGTGGATCGGCGGCTTCATGACGCCGCGCTTTCAGATGGTCTATTCGGCCCTGATCGAAATCGTTTTCGTGACCGCCCTTTGCTGGGTCGTCGCGCGCCGCGTAGCCTCTCCCAAACAACCCGAATGGCGCATCGTCAATCTCGATGACACGGCCGCGGCAAGGTTCTCCGTGTTCGCCGGCCTTGCGGCATTTACCGTCGTCATGACGCGCTCCCTCGGCCGGATCGCGGACGCTCTCTACCTGCCCGTGAGCTACACCATCGGGCAAGCCGCGCTGTCGGCGCTCGTGTTGCTGGCGCTTCTGGCGCTGATGCTGTTCACCGTTTCAAACCAGCCGGGGCTTCCCGGCAGGACGCCGGCGCGCCGGGTCCATTTTATCTGGGCCTCGAAATTCACACCCCTCCTGTGGCTGGCAATCGCCATCGCCTCTCTGGCGCTGATCGCGGGTTACGTGGCCCTTGGCGCCTTTATCGCCCGGCTGTTGTTCGAGACGGCGGTACTGGCGGGCGCGCTGTTCCTGTTGCATCATTTGTCGGATGCCGCCGTTGCCGCCGGCGGCGATCCGCAAAGCGCGCACGGACGCCGGCTGCGCCGGACAACCGGCTTGAGCGAGCGGTCCATCCAGCGTCTGGGACTTCTGTTCCGCACCCTGATCGATCTCCTGTTGCTGTTCGTGGGGTTGCCGTTGCTGTTCCTGCTGTGGACGGTAACCTGGATCGATTTTCACGGCCTCCTCATCACGGCGGTCTTCGGCTTCCGGGTCGGCGACATGACACTTTCGCTATGGTCGGTCATCTTCGTCATCCTGATCCTGCTGGCCGGTATCGTGCTGACCAATCTCGCCGTGCGCTGGCTCGACCGGCGCATCATGGCGCACACCCGCGTCGACAAGGGGGTGCAGGATTCGCTCCGCAAGGGCGCAAGCTACACCGGTTATATTGTCGCCGCCCTCGTCGCCTTCACCGCGGCGGGGCTCAATTTTTCCAGCTTCGCCCTGATCGCGGGGGCGCTTGGCGTCGGTATCGGATTCGGCCTGCAATCGATCGTCAATAATTTCGTCTCGGGGCTCATTCTGCTTGCCGAACGCCCGGTGCGCGTGGGCGATTGGGTGGTGCTGGACTCGGGCGAGGGCATCGTCAAGCGCATCAACGTGCGCACCACCGAAATCGAAACTTTCGATAGCTGCCTGATCATCGTGCCCAACTCCATCCTCATCTCCGAGCCGGTGCTCAACTGGACCCATGGCGACACCACGGGACGCTTCACCGTGGCGGTAACGGTGGCTTTCGGCAGCGAGCCGGAGAAGGTGCGCGTTATATTGATGGAATTGACGCGCGCCCATCCCCAGGTGCTGACCTCGCCCCAGCCGCAGGTGCAGCTTGTCCGCTTCGGCCTTTACGGACTGGATTTCGAAATCAAGGCCAATGTGGCGCATATCCACGATGGCGCGGCGGTCGCCAGCGATTTGCGCTTCGCCATTTTCAAGGTCTTCGCGGAAAAAGCCATTACCATTGCGCATCCGCCTGCGCTATTGGAGACGCGGAAAGCGCCATGAACGACAAGCAAAACGATGTTGAACGCCTGAGCGGGCTTGAACTTCTCAAGGAGATGATTGCCGGGAGGCAGCGCTCACCCATGGCCGATACGGCGGATATGCGGCTGATCGCGGTCGCCGACGGCAGCGCCACTTTCGAGGCCCATCCATCGGAAAAATTTTATAATCCGCAACGGCGCGTCCACGGCGGCTATACGGCAACCCTGCTCGACAGCGCCATGGGTTGCGCCGTGCAAACCAGGATGGCCCCGGGTGTTGCTTTCGGCACCGTCGAATTGCAGGTTAACTTCGTGCGCAAGATCGACGTCTCAACCGGCCGTCTGATCTGCACCGGCACCGTTCTCCATTCCGGCCGCACCATGTCCACCGCCGAAGCCAAGGTGCTCGACGGCAAAGGCAAACTCTATGCCCACGGCTCCGGCACATTCCTGGTCTATCCCAAATGAAAGCCAATCATGTTGTCAAAGCCGGCAATGTTGCCTTCGGCAATCATCTGCCGCTCACGCTCATCGCCGGGCCTTGCCAGATGGAAAGCCGCGATCATGCTTTCTCGATTGCCGGCCGGCTCAAGGAAATCTGTGGCCGTCTTGGGC
>JBOHKD010000227.1:0-3299 GCA_050728895.1 Aestuariivirga sp. | reverse complement strand
GTCCTGTTCATTGCTGCCGGTGGGTTGTGGAATTCCCGATTGATCGAGTTGCAGGGTTTCCGGCTCGATGGGCGTCACCTCGGTGGGAACAACCGTATCGCCAGTGACTTCCCGGTCGCCGACGATGCGGTCGTAAATCTGCTTCCGGCCCACGGCAGCCACTTCGCTCGCGGTGCCGGTGGACTTCTCGGCAGCGGTTTTCGCCGGCTGGTCGGGTGCCTCGACCACGGGTACCGTATCTCCCGTCGAGGCCGTGGTTACGGCCTTGGAGTTGTAAAACCAGATGACACCGCCGGTGGCGAAGGCCGCGACCAGCAAGGCCATCAGCAACAGCCACGGCCCATTGGGGCGGCGTTGGCCGTCGTTGTGGCCTTCCTCCGCTTCACGATACGCCGAATGATAGTCGCTGGCGCCGGCCCGGCGGCGCGGCGGCGGGGCCTCGTCCTCGAACACATCGTCGAACTCATCCTCGGCGGCATACTCCGGGCTGCGCCCGGCAAGCGAGCGGCCAAGGCGTGGACCGCTGCGCCAATCCTCGCCGCGAATTTCATTGCCGTAAGGCGTATTCTCCTGTCCCCGCCGATAGGACTCATAGGCGGGTTTCCGCGTCAGGGTGCGGTTGCCTTGGGCGAAGCCTTGATCTTGTGGAAAGCCCCGTAGACCCGATCGCGAGGAAGGCGCCACATAACCCGTTGCCGGATCGATGGGGCGAAATCCCGATGGCACATCGGGACGATAGGAGGGCGGAGACTGACGCGGCAGCGATGACTGGGAGCGCTCGCCACCCAAGGCCGGACGAGGCGGAATGAGAGACGTGAGCGATGGCGGGCGGGAGACTGTCCGCCGCGCGCCATTGCCGCCCTTCTCGGAGTCCAAACCGGATTCCCGGCGCGCGCCCGGCTGATTGTCCTCGGCGAAGCTGAACTTGGGGCGCGAGGCGGGAGCATTTGCATCCGTGGGTGCCGCATCGTTCGGCCAGCCCGCCGCACTGCGGGCTTCGGCGCGCTGGCGCGCGGCGGAGACCCGCTGCACCGCCAGCATCTCGGCGGCGGCGCGCTGTGCCCTGAGCTTTTCCGCCAGGCTTTCAGACTGAGCTTCGGAACCGCGGCGGGACTCGTGGGCCTGGGGCACTACAACCGGCGGCGGTCCACTGGGACGGGGCGCCATGGGCGCTAGCCTGGTCACCGGCTGGGGCGCACGGGTTTCCGGTTTCGCGGCAGGGGTTGCCAACGGCTGTGACTTGAATTCGTCAGAAATCTTAGGCATGTCTTTCGGGCCCATCCCCAAGCGTTCCCGCCAGTTGGGTTTATCGCCGCCAGCGCCGTTCGTCGAGTCTTGATCCATCTTAGCCGTTTACTCTCACATCTCGTCGGCGGGCCTTACGCCCAGGATCCGAAGGCCATTGGCCAAAACATAGCGAATTATACGCAAGAACGCGAGCCGCGTTATCGTTGTCCCAGAATCATCCTTTACAATAAATCTCAATTGCGGCGACTCTTTGCCCTTGTTCCAAAGAGCGTGAAACTCTGCCGCCAGATCAAACAGATAGAACGCGATCCGGTGGGGCTCATGGGCCATCGCCGCGGCTTCCAGCAGACGCGGGTATTCGGCAATGTGGCGAGCCAGCGACAGTTCCGCTGGATCCGTCAGCAGGCTGAAGTCCGGCTTGCCATCGGTGAAACCTGCCTCGGCGGCGTTCCGCAAGACCGAGCAGGTCCGGGCGTGCGCGTATTGCACATAGAACACCGGGTTATCCTTGGATTGCTCCGTTACCTTGGCAAAATCGAAATCCAGAGGTGCTTCGTTCTTGCGGTAGAGCATCATGAAGCGCACAACGCCGGGACCAACCTCGTCCACCACTTCCCGAAGTGTCACGAACTCGCCGGACCGCTTCGACATTATCACCGGCGCTCCCGCACGGTAAAGCTTGACGAGCTGGCACAGCCGCACGATCACCTCGACGGCGCCCGGCCCCGCAAGCGCCGCCGCCACGGCTTCGAGCCGTTTGACATAGCCGCCATGGTCGGCGCCGAGCACGTAAATCAGCTCCTTGAAACCCCGGCGTATCTTGTTGCGGCTGTAGGCGACATCGGAAGCGAAATAGGTATAGGAGCCGTCGGATTTGAGCAGCGGCCGGTCTGTATCGTCGCCAAAGGCGGTGGCGCGAAACAGCGTCTGCTCGCGATCCTCCCAATCCTCCGGAACTTCGCCCTTGGGCGGCGGCAGGCGGCCTTCGTAGACATGACCATGGGCACGAAGGTCCGCCACCGTATCGGCAACCTCGCCGTTTTCATGCAGCGATTTTTCCGAGGAAAACACCTCCTGTCTGATGTCGAGCGAAGCAAGGTCCTCACGGATCAAATCCATCATCATGGCGATGGCCTTGCCACGCACGAGAGGCAGCCAATGCGCTTCATCGCGATCAACGAGGCTCCGCCGGAATTCCTTTGCCAAAGCGGCGCCCACCGGCTTCAGATATTCACCGGGATAGAGACCGTCAGGAATTTCGCCAATCGTTTCACCGAGCGCTTCGCGGTAGCGCAGATACGCCGAGCGCGCCACGGAATCGACCTGGGCGCCCGCGTCGTTGATGTAATATTCCCGGGTGACTTCGTAGCCGGTATCGGTCAACAGCCGCGCCAGCGCGTCTCCGAAAACAGCACCCCGGCAATGGCCGACATGGAGCGGTCCCGTCGGATTGGCGGAAACATATTCGACATTGGCCTTGATGCCTTGACCCAGGCGCGAGCGGCCATAGGCATCGCCCAGCCGTAATGCAGAATCGAGTACGCGCGGCCAGACAGCGGGCTTCAGACGAATATTGATAAATCCGGGACCGGCGATTTCGACCACCTGAATGTCGGCATGGTTTCCAAGTCTCGCGGCAATCATTTCGGCAAGCTGGCGCGGCGGCTTGCCGAAGCTCTTGGCCAGAACCATCGCCGCGTTGGTAGCCACATCACCATGCGCGGCATCACGCGGCGGTTCGGCCGTCACGCGGCTAGCATCAAGCGCGTCAACGCCCTGCTCTCTTGCCAGCACCGCAAGTTCGGCCCGCAGAATGTCGAGAATGTCGGAAAAAAGATTCATTCAGCCATTTCACCTTCTCTCCATCACCGGCCTTGAGCCGGTGATCCAGTCTGGATGGCCGGGTCGAGCCCGGCCATGGAGAGAAGGGGGCGGCTACCGGAAAAGCGGATCGAGGTCAAACAGGCGTTTGTGCTGGTCGAGCGCGTAACGGTCGGTCATGCCGGCGATGAAATCGCAGACTTGCCGGGCAAAACGGCTGCGGTCATCGG
>JBOHKD010000226.1:0-3309 GCA_050728895.1 Aestuariivirga sp. | reverse complement strand
GTGAAGGGCAGAACGGCGATGGAGGGTTTGTCAGCAGATGGAAGCGAAAAATCTGATTCTGGTTCAACGATTGCGGGATCTGCATTTACCAGAACGATTTTCCTTTGGATGATTTCGCTTCGCAGCATGGCCGTCTCCGCCGCTGGCTCCACGCCAAATTCGGCTTTCAGGGCGGCGCGGCAGGTCTCGTATTGCTGCAATGCCAGCGCCGTTTCCCCCGCCGCCGCAAGGCCGCGCATGAGGGCGCGGTGCGAGGCTTCGCGCAAGGGATCGAGGCCAACGAGGCGCTTCGCGGCGTCGATATTTGCCTGGCCCGTTTCCACGGCGGTGAGTTTCTCGAACAGGACAATGGCTCTGTCGGCAAGCCGCCGCCGCCCGGCGGAAAGCCATTCCTCGAAACCCGCATCCTTGACGTAAGTATCGGCAAGCAGTTCGCCGCGATAGAGGGCCGCCGCCTGGCGCAGGGAGGCGGATCGGCAGCCTCGGCGAGTTTCAGGAATTCCACGGCATCGGTGACAAGCGAACCCGCCCGCAGGATCACCATGTCATCGCGGACTTGCAACATAAGGGATTCCGCCTCCCCCAGTTCCTTGCGCAGCACGGCCAGGGACTGGCGCAGGCTGCTGCGTGCCTGCTCATCACCCCTGTCACCCCATAACAGACCGCACAGGCGCTCCCGCGCCGACTGACCGCCCGGAGAAAGGGCCAGAATGGCAAGCATGGCCCGGTTCTTCTTGGTGGTGACCGCAACCTCGCGGCCATCCGCAAGGCTCAGGAAAAAGGGTCCGAGAAGCCCCAGCCGGATGGAACCTTCTCCGCCAGCCACAGCGCCTAAATCGCGATTTTCGGTCCGAAGGTTCATTTTTCACGAACTCTTACGCTGGTTTTACGCTCGCCAGACGGGCGCCTTGCGCCGCCGGGCTAGTTTCTCCCCATCGGCATCAGATCATCCCTTCGGGTGGACCATAACGGGAGGAGAAACCCCATGTACGCTTATCTGGCAGATACGTTCCAGTTTCAACCCACACGGCATGTCGCGGCATCAAGCGTCTTTGCCTGGCTCAGGCGGAAGCTCGAAACCCATCGTGAAAGGCAGACCGCCAAACGGCACAACGAATATCTGCGGACTCTGGATCGCCATATCCTTTCGGACATGGACGTCGATATCGCCAGCCTTGACATGACCACGGGAATCTCG
Source organism: Aestuariivirga sp. (assembly GCA_050728895.1). Lineage (GTDB taxonomy): Bacteria > Pseudomonadota > Alphaproteobacteria > Rhizobiales > Aestuariivirgaceae > Aestuariivirga. The sequence continues at coordinate 2,111 of JBOHKD010000226.1, read as the reverse complement.
CTGCACTCGATTCCGATGGGCTCGCAGTAACACTGGAAAGCAATCGGCCTAGGCCCGGTGATCATGCGCTTTCTTGCTGTCGTCCGGGGCTTCGGCTCTTTCATTCATGCCATAGTCGCGAAGCACCGTGGCAATCCGCAGGCGGTAGTTGGAGAAAACCCCATCGCGGCCTTTCTTCTGGGTGGCGCGGTGGGACGGGGTGTTGCGCCACGCCGCCACTGCCGCTTCGTCTCTCCAGAACGATAGCGACAGGAGTTTTTCCGGCTCGTTGAGGTTGCGGAAGCGCTCGATGGAGATGAACCCATCCATGGCCACCAGTTCGGCACGCAGAGCCTCCGCCAGATCGAGATAGTGGCGTTCCTCACCCGGCGCGGGCCAGACTTCGAAAATCACCGCGATCATTTCATGGACCGTTCCGCGTGGGGAGCCGATGCGAGGCGGAGAAAAATCCGATCCTCCTTGCGGATAAAACGCTTTTCCGTGGCAAAGGCGTAATTGGCCCGGCCCAGGGGGTCGGCGGCCAAACGGGTCCGATATGCCTCATAGGCCGCAAGGTTCTCAATGTTGTAGAGCGCATAGGCCGTGGTGGCGGAGCCCTCATGGGGCGCGTAATAGCCGATCAGATCGGCACCGCAACGCGGGATCGCCTGACCCCAATTGCGCGCATATTGCTCGAAGTCCGCCTTGCCGAAAGGATCGATCTCGTAATGTATGAAGCAGGTAATCATGGTGCTCTCCCATATCGCAGGATGCCCAGCATAGGGCTTGCGGCGTTTTCATACTTCGGTTAAGATCGAAGTATGAAAGATGGACCTTCGATTTCCTCCGTTGCCGCCCTGATCGGCGATCCGGCGCGCGCCAATATGCTACTGGCGCTAATGGATGGACGGGCACTTTCGGCAAGTGAATTGGCCAATGTCGCGGGCGTAACCATCCAGACGGCGAGCGGGCATTTGGCAAAGCTCGATGGCGCCAAGCTGGTGGAAGCCGTCAAACAAGGGCGGCATCGTTATTTCCGGCTGTCGGATTTTGATGTGGCTGCCGTGCTTGAAGAACTCATGGGGCTTGCGCAGCGCACCGGCGCGGTGCGTGTCAGAACCGGCCCCAGGGACGCGGCACTCCGCGCGGCGCGGGTTTGCTACGACCATTTGGCGGGCGAACGCGGCGTGGCGATGCTGGATGGATTAAAGCGCCAAGGCTTTATCTCCGGCGAGGCCACTATGATGCTCACGCCTTCGGGACGCAAATTTTTTGCGGGCTTCGGCATCGATGCCGGCACGCTGGAGAAAAACCGCCGGCCGCTATGCCGCGCTTGTCTCGACTGGAGCGAACGCCGCATTCATCTCGGTGGCGCACTGGGTGCCGCCATTCTATCCCGGCTTATCGAGCAAAAATGGGTCAGCCGCGATCAAAGCCGTGTCTTGGCTTTTACGTCCGCAGGTCGCAAGAAATTCAACGCGGCGCTGGGGCTGGAAGGCCAATTATAGTCTGGCGTGTGAGTTATACGGAAAAGTGGGTTCCGCTTCTCCTACTCACGCGCTAACCGTTACTATCCAGCGTTTTCAGGTCGAGCGAGCGGCCGACCAGGATTTCGCCCGGGGTGCCAAGAACGCCCTTTTCCCGGCCGTCGATCAGGTAGCTCAGGAGGCCGCCGTCGCGGGCGATGACCACGAGGCCATCGCGGTTGGGAACGCGGTAGGTGTCGCCCGTCATCAGCATCTGGGTCATCACGACATTGCCCTGGGCGTCCTCGATGCGGAGCCACACCGGCGCCTTGGCCTTGAGAACCAGGCGGGTGCTGCCATTGCTGGTGCCGAATTCCCGGCCGTCCCCGGTCAGCGCCATGTCATCGGCGGTGGCAATCTGGCGTTCCTGGCCGGAGACGGGCTGTTTGGCGACATTCTTCTCGATGAGTTCCGTCAGGCCGTCCAGATCGGTGCCAGCCCACGCATCGGCATCGGGATCGGAGGCTTGCGCCGCCTGCCGGCCGTCGCCGGGCATGGGTTCCTCGGTCACCTTGACCAAAGCTTCCTCGGCACCGGTGGTGGCGGTCGGCATGGGATCGATGGGCTGGGCTTCGGCTGACTGTTCCGTGGCGCGGGGTTCTTCGC
>JBOHKD010000225.1:0-3309 GCA_050728895.1 Aestuariivirga sp. | reverse complement strand
GGGTTTGATCGCGACCATTGTACTTGGCGTGCTGTTCACCACCATCCAGGGCTATGAGTATGCCCACGCGGCCTTCGGCTTCAACCGCGAGGTCGAGGGCAATATCTATGGCTCCACGTTCTTCATGGCGACGGGCTTCCATGGTTTCCATGTTCTGATCGGCACGCTGTTCCTGACCGTCTGCCTGTTCCGGGCGCTTGCCGGGCATTTCACGCCGCGCCAGCATTTCGGCTTCGAGGCGGCCGCCTGGTACTGGCATTTCGTCGACGTGGTTTGGCTGTTTTTGTTCTCCTGCGTCTATATATGGGCATCGGCGGGCGCGCCTATTCCGGTGGAATGAGCGGGGACTATCATCCGAATATCTCGCCTCTGCGTACGGGCCTTGCCGGCAAATGCCCGCGCTGCGGCCGGGGCCCGCTGTTTGCCGGGTACCTCAAGGTGGCGGATCGCTGTACCAACTGCGGCCTCTCGTTCGACTTCGCCGATAGCGGCGATGGCGCCGCCTGGTTCGTCATGCTGTTCGTTTGTATCGTCGGCGTGGGATCGATCCTGGGGCTCGAGGCGGCCTACGCGCCGCCCTTCTGGGTTCACGCGCTGATCGCCATACCGGTGCTTGTTATTTTCCCCATGGCGCTGCTGCGCCCGGTGAAGGGCGTGCTTTTGTGCCAGCAGTGGAAAACCGGCGCCCGGGAAGGCCGCCCGGTAGAATGAGCCAGCGGCGCATCTGGCCGTTTGTCACTACAGCGGCACTCGGTTTCCTGATTCTCTGCGGCCTCGGCATCTGGCAAGTGCAACGCCTTGCCTATAAGGAGGCGCTGCTGGCCGAAATTGACGCCCGCGGCTTGGCGGAACCGGTCGATTTATCGGAGGCAGTGAAACGCCTCGAGGCGGGAAAGAATATTGAGTTCCTGAAGATTTCCGCCAGGGGCCAGTTTCTCCACGGCTCCGAAAAACGCCTGTTCGGCGTTTTCAATGGCGCACCCGCCTGGGAGGTGGTGACGCCAATGGTGACAGCAGACCAAACGCTGCTCCTCGTCGATCGCGGCTTCGTGCCCGATAATGTCCGGATAGAACGTGCTCCCGAAGGCGATGTGGCGGTAACCGGCCTTCTTCGCACTCACGGCGGCAAGCGCGGGTTCTTTAGCCCCGATAACGACAGTAAGGCCAACATGTGGTTCTGGTGGGATGTGCCCGCCATGCTGGCCGATACGCCTGTGCCTTCGGGCATCAAATCTCTATCCTTGGCACTCCATCTGCTACCGGTTGCGGGCGAGGGCGGCTTCCCGCGCCCGGCCGAGCCCAAGGCGGCATTTCGCAACCATCATCTGGGATATGCCATCACCTGGTTTTCGCTTGCTGCCGTGCTGGCCGTCATTGCCTTTCTCTTTATCCGCGGAGAGATGAAAAAATCCGGCGCTTGATGCTTCCCGTGGCCGCCGCTAAGGCAGGGCACCTCAACAGGATTACCCGCCTTGCGCTACCAATCGACCCGTGGTGAAGCCCCGGAACTCGGCTTCGAGGATGTTTTGCTTACCGGCCTTGCCCGCGATGGCGGCCTCTATGTGCCAACCGATTGGCCACAGCTTTCAGCTGCTGCCATCGCAAAGCTGCGCGGTGTTACGTATGAGGAAGTAGCCTTCGCGGTTCTCCAACCCTTCATTGGGGGTGCCATTCCGGATGTGGAACTGAAATCGATGCTCGCCGCCGCCTATGGCGCCTTCGGCCATTCCGCAGTCGCTCCCTTAAAACAGCTCGACGATAATCAGTGGCTGCTTGAGCTTTTCCACGGGCCCACGCTTGCCTTCAAGGATGTCGCCATGCAGCTTCTGTCGCGCCTGATGGACTGGGCGCTTGCCAGGAGGCGCACCCGCGCCACCATCGTCGGCGCCACCTCGGGGGATACGGGCGGGGCGGCCATCGAGGCGTTCAGGGCCAGCCGTAACACCTCGATTTTCATTCTTCATCCCCATGGCCGCGTCAGCGATGTGCAGCGCCGCCAGATGACCACGGTTGCCTCGCCATCGGTGCACAACATCGCGATCCAGGGGAATTTCGACGACTGTCAGGCCATCGTGAAAGCACTGTTCAACGACCACCGGTTCCGCGACGATGTTGGACTGGCTGGGGTCAATTCGATCAACTGGGCGCGCATCATGGCCCAGATCGTCTACTACTTCACGGCGTCGATATCGCTTGGCAGTCCCAATCGTGGTTTGAGTTTCTGTGTCCCCACCGGGAATTTCGGCGATGTCTATGCGGGTCTGGTGGCCAAGCGCATGGGACTTCCCATCGACCGCTTGATTGCCGCCACCAACATCAACGACATTCTCGACCGGGCGTTGAAGACCGGCCGTTATGATGTCAGAGGAGTTACACCGACCTCAAGTCCCTCCATGGATATCCAGGTCTCGAGCAACTTCGAGCGCCTGCTGTTCGAGGCCCACGGGCGCAATCCTCATGCGGTACGCCGCATGATGGCGAGCCTCGCGCAATCAGGGTCTTTTCACATCGACGCCGGCGCACTCTCCGCCATTCGAAATGATTTTGACTCCGGCATGGCCGATGAGGCCGCGACCGCAGCTACTATCCGCGAAACCTTGGGCGCAACCGGTGAACTGCTCGATCCCCATACAGCCGTGGCCTATGCCGTGGCGCGGTGTTTTACAACTTCAGATAGTGTTATGGTTACGCTTGCTACCGCGCATCCGGCAAAATTCCCCGATGCGGTGGAGAAAGCCGCCGGTGTCAGGCCCGGTTTACCATCCCGACTTGCACACTTGCTCACTGCCCCGGAACGCTTCACAGTGTTGCCCAACAGCAGCGAGGCCGTCCGGGATTTCATCCGGTCCCGATAACGGCCTAAGAACCAAGAGCAGGTTATGGGCGTCGAAATCACTCGTCTTTCCAATGGGATAAACGTCGTTACCCATCACATGCCGCACCTCGAAACGGCGGCGATCGGCATCTGGGTTAAGGCTGGAGCGCGCGATGAGCGGCCGGAAGAAAACGGTATTGCACATTTTCTCGAACACATGGCCTTCAAGGGCACCAAGCGCCGCACGGCGCAGGAGATCGCGGAGGAAATTGAATCCGCCGGCGGCGAGATCAATGCCGCGACCAGCATGGAAACGACGACTTATTATGTGCGCGTACTCAAACAGGACTGGGCCTTGGCGCTCGACATCCTTGCGGACATTTTTACCGAGTCCACTCTCGATCCGGAGGAACTGGAGCGCGAGCGCGACGTGATCTTGCAGGAAATTGCCGCCGCCAACGATCAGCCCGACGATCTCGTGTTCGAACTCGCCC
>JBOHKD010000224.1:0-3309 GCA_050728895.1 Aestuariivirga sp. | reverse complement strand
CCCACCGTGATTGTCCAGGAGGGTGGCTATTTGACCGAGCACCTGCCCGACAATCTTGCCATGTTCCTGGCCGCCTATGAGGGCGCCCTGCAAATGCCTGTGAATGAACTGGCGGAATAGGCTGCAAAACAGTCCGGGTCTCGCTACATTCGGCCCATGTCGAACGATTCAGGCGGGCCAGGCGTAACCTTCATCCATTTGCGCACGCATTCGGCCTATTCCCTGTCCGAAGGCGCGCTGCCGATCAAGCAGATGGCGGAGTTGGCCAGGAACGCGAAAATGCCCGCGGTCGCCATCACCGATACGGGCAATCTCTTCGGTGCCATGGAATTTTCCGAGGTCATGGCCGGCAAGGGCATCCAGCCGATCATCGGCTGCACCCTGAAAGTCGATCTCGCCACCGCCGCTCCCGACGCCCTGCGCCCGCGGGAAGGCCTGCACCGCCTGCCCTCGCTGGCACTTCTCGCCAAGGATGACGCGGGCTACCGGAACCTGATGAAACTTTCGAGCCGCGCCTATCTCGACACCGCCGGGACGGCCGAGCCGCATGTGCCGATTGACTTGCTGGAAGCGCGCCACGAAGGGCTGATCTGTCTCACCGGCGGACCGGCGGGGCCGGTAAACGAGGCGTTGGTCCAGGGGCAGATGAGCCTGGCGCGCGAGCATGTGGAAACGCTGCGGCGCATCTTCGGGGATAGGCTTTACATCGAATTGCAGCGCCATGGCACCGAGGCCGAGCGCGCCGCGGAAGCAGGGCTTGTCGAGCTTGCCTATGAACTCGAAGTGCCGCTAGTTGCCACCAATGAAGCCTATTTCGCCACGCCGGAAGATTATGCCGCCCATGACGCGCTGATCTGCATCGCCGAAGGCGAAGTGATTGCCGCCGAGGACCGCAGACGCTTGACGCCGGAGCACTATTTTAAACCGCAAGCCGCCATGGCGGCACTCTTCGCCGATATTCCCGAAGCCGTCGCCAGCACCGTGGAAATCGCCAGGCGCTGCGCCTTTCGCGTCAAATCGCGGCAACCCATCTTGCCCCGCTTTGCCGAAGGCGACGAGGGCGATGAACTCCGCCGCCAGGCGCATGAGGGTCTGACACAAAGACTTGCAACACGGGGACTCGTCGAGGGCCGCGGCACGGAAGATTATGTGAAGCGGCTCGACTTCGAGCTCGACGTCATCGTCGATATGAAGTTCCCCGGCTATTTCCTGATCGTGTCGGATTTCATCAAATTCGCCAAGTCGAAAGGCATTCCGGTGGGACCGGGGCGCGGCTCGGGGGCGGGCTCGATGGTCGCTTATGCGCTTACCGTCACCGATCTCGATCCTTTCCGTTTCAATCTGCTGTTCGAGCGCTTCCTTAACCCTGAGCGCGTGTCGATGCCGGATTTTGATATCGATTTTTGCCAGGACCGCCGCGACGAGGTGATTGCCTATGTGCAGCAGCGCCATGGCGCGGACCGCGTGGCGCAGATCATCACCTTCGGCAAGCTGCAAGCCCGCATGGTGACGCGCGATGTGGGGCGCGTGCTTCAAATGCCTTATGGCCAGGTGGACCGGCTGTCGAAACTGATCCCCATGAACCCCACCGATCCAATTGGGCTTGCCAAGGCGATCGAGCAGGAGCCCAGGCTTCAGGCCGAGCGCGACGGCGACCCCATGGTGAAGCGATTGTTCGAGATCGCGCTCAAGCTCGAAGGCCTCAACCGCAATGCCTCGACTCATGCGGCGGGCATTGTCATCGCCGACCGGCCGCTGGAAGAGCTGGTGCCGCTCTATCGCGATCCGCGCTCCACCCTCCCCGCCTCGCAGTTCAACATGAAATATGTCGAGATGGCCGGGCTGGTGAAGTTCGATTTCCTTGGCCTCAAGACCTTGACCGTGATCGACAAGGCGCAAAAGCTGATCCGGCTCCGCGAGCCTTCCTTCGATATCGACCGCGTCACTTACGACGACAAGAGAACCTATGAGATGCTGGGCCACGGCGATACGGTGGGCGTGTTCCAGCTCGAAAGTTCGGGCATGCGCGACGTGCTCAAGAAGATGCGCGCCGACTGCATCGAGGACATCATCGCCATCGTGGCGCTGTATCGCCCCGGCCCCATGGACAATATCCCGCGCTTTATCGCCTGCAAGCGGGGCGAAGAGCAACCCGACAATCTGCATCCCCTCCTCGAACCCATCCTGAAAGAGACCTATGGCATCATGGTCTATCAGGAACAGGTGATGCAGATCGCCCAGGTGCTCTCGGGCTTTTCGCTTGGCGAAGCCGATATTCTGCGCCGCGCCATGGGCAAGAAGGACAAGGCCGAGATGGCCAGGCAGAAAGCCCGCTTCACCAAAGGCGCGGAGGAGAAAGGCATTCCCGCCGTTCTTGCCGGAACGATCTTCGAACTGGTGGCGAAATTCGCCGGCTACGGCTTCAACAAATCGCACGCGGCGGCCTATGCCGTCGTCGCCTACCAAACCGCCTTCCTCAAGGCCAATCATCCGGTGGAATTTCTGGCGGCGTCGATGTCGCTCGACATGGGCAATACGCCCAAGCTCATGGCCTTCCGCCAGGAAGCGCTCAGGGCCGGCGTGAAGATCGTGCCACCTTCGATCAACGCCAGCAGTGTCGATTTCGCAGTTGAAAACGGCGCCATCCTTTATGCGCTGGCAGCGCTCAAGAATGTCGGCACCGGCGCCATGCAGCATGTGGTGGCGGCGCGCGAGACAGCCGGAGCGTTTACATCGCTCGGCGGCTTCGCGCGGCGGATCGATCCCCATATTGTCAACAAGCGGGCACTGGAAAGCCTGGCCAAGGCCGGCGCCTTCGATGGCCTCAATCCCAACCGGGCGCAGGTCTTGGAAGGTGTTGAATCCATTCTGGCGCTGGCCAACCGCGCGAGTTCCGAAGAATCCCAAGGCCAGAACGATTTGTTCGGCTCGCTCAAAGGCGCATCCGACGAACTGGTGCTGCCGCGCCGCGATGCCTGGCTGCCCATGGAAAAACTGGCGCAGGAATTCGAAGCCGTAGGGTTTTATCTCTCCGGCCACCCGCTCGATGATTATGTCAAGCCCTTGGCCAAGCTCGGCGTCGAGAGCTGGGCCTCCTTCCACGAGAAGGCGTTGACCAAGGGGGCGACGGCGGCAAAGCTCGCCGGCACCGTGACGCATCGCCAGGAGCGGCGCTCGAAATCCGGCAACAAATTCGCCTTCATCGGCTTCTCCGATCCTTCCGGCCAGTTCGAGGCGATCTGCTTTTCCGATACGCTGGGACAATACCGCGACCTGCTCGAACCCGGCATGGCCGTCATTGTACGGGTC
>JBOHKD010000223.1:0-3327 GCA_050728895.1 Aestuariivirga sp. | reverse complement strand
AAATTGGTCGAAGCCCGAAGGCTGAAAGATCATCAGCATCCGCGCCGCGGTACCGCCCTCCGGCATATCGACAGCGTGCGGCACTCCTGGTGGAATGTGGATGCAGGCGCCCGGTCGTGCGAGCATCCAGTCGCCATCGATATGGAAGTTCACTTCGCCTTCGAGAATGTAGAAGGTCTCCGCATGTTGGCGGTGGAGATGCAGACCGAGCTTGAAGATCGGCTTCAGATTGTCTTCCATAAGCGTGTAGGCGCCACCGGTATCCGCCGCCGACACCTTCACGAACGTATGATCGGCGGACCACTCGTAGTCGCGGCCGCCCTTCGGTGGCACAAAGCTGTAGCGCTTGGTCATTCACTGGTCCTCCCTCATGCGTTCTCCGTGTGAGAAAATCCGGGCGGAGCCTTAACCCAACTTCGCCCGGATCATTTCCGCGTGTTTGGCCAGCAGCGTAGGCTCTGCCATCTTGCCCGTGTGCGGGCGAAGTTCGATGCCAGCATGGCGCGGCAGGATATGCACGTGCAGATGGAACACCGTCTGGCCCGCCGCCGGCTCGTTGAACTGTTTCACCAATAGACCATCGGCGTTGAACGCCTGTTTGGCGGCGCGAGCCACCTTCTGCACCACCATCATCAAATACCCGAGGATCGCGGGATCGGCGTCGAGGAGATTGCGCGAGGCGGCCTTGGGGACGACTAGCGTGTGACCATCAACCTGGGGCATCACGTCCATGAAGGCGAGCGTCTTGTCATCCTCATAGACTTTATGAGCGGGAATTTCGCCCCGCAGGATTTTGGCGAAGATGTTATTTGGATCGTAGTTCACCTAAGTCTCTCCTTCCTGGCGGAACGGGGAATGCGCGGCAAGAGCCACGGTTTCCCGATCGACACCTTCCCGCTCGGCATCGAGATAGCGCGCCACCGCCCGCGACAAGCCGGGGTGGCTAAGATAATGCAGGCTCCAGGTTTTCTGCGGAAGGTAGCCGCGGGCCAGCTTGTGCCCGCCCTGGGCTCCCGCCTCGACACGGGCGAGCTTTCGCGCAATGGCAAATTCCATTGCCTGATAATAGCAGGTCTCGAAATGCAGGCAGGCATGATGCTCGAGCGCTCCCCAGTTGCGGCCATAAAGTGCCGCGCTGCCGATGAAATTGAGGGCGCCGGCGATCATCCGCCCGGCCCGCGTGGCGATCACCAGCATGATATGGCGGTTGAGGCTCTCGCCGATCAGGTTGAAGAAGGCGCGATTGAGATAGGGCGAGCCCCATTTGCGCGATCCCGTGTCCATGTAAAATTTATAGAACGCATCCCAGTGCCGCTCCTGAATGCCGGTTCCGGTGAGACAATCCAGTGTGATCCCCGCATTTCGCACGGCGTCGCGCTCCTTGCGGATGTTCTTGCGCTTTGGCGAGGACAGGTTTTTCAGGAAATCGCCGAAGGAGCCATAGCCGGGGTTATGCCAGTGGAACTGGATGTCGGTACGGCGAAGCCAGGCCCCCTTGCCCAATGCGCCCCAATCGCGCTCCGGCAGGAAGGTGATGTGAATGGAGGAGGCGCGATCCTCCGCGCACTGATCGATAAAACCTTTCGTCAGCGATTGGCGGACTCCCGCATCGGGCGACAACAGGCGTGGCCCCGTCACCGGCGTAAAGGGCACGCAAGCTTGCAGCTTGGGATAATAGTGCCCGCCTGCCTGGTGAAAGGCATCGGCCCAGCCATGGTCGAAGACATATTCGCCGTGGGAATGGTTTTTTAGATAGCAGGGCGCTATGCCTACGATCCGGTTTCCGCCATCCGTCCAGGTCTGATGACGGGCCGCCCAGCCGGTTTTCGCCGTGGCCGAGCCCGATTGTTCAAGGGCGCGGAAGAAATCATGGCTAACCAAGGGGTTGAATTCCTCGCCGTGAGGATTGGCAAGCCTGTCCCAGTCGCTCTTCGGGACGGCGCTAACGCTGGTGATGCAGCGGCGCATCGGGCAAGAACCCCTCAAAGGTAATCTGGTCACTGTAGCGCCTGGCGAACAGGGCGTCATCGGCTGAGCGGATGGTCCAACTGATAACCGGGTGTCCGGTCTGGCGGAATTCGGTCACGGGCGCAAACGGCAGATCGCGGAACTGGAAGGAGATGAAATGCGGTTGCGTGCCTTCCAGATGCGCGAAGCTCTGTCCACTATCGCGGTTCGCCACGAGCCCACGCACCGTGTGGGGCGATTGCCGGCGCAGTGCTTCGACAATATCGGGATCGAAGCACATGAGGCAGTGGGGTCCGCGGTAGTCCCGCAGCGCCGCAAGGGAGCGCCTGGCAAGCGCATAATTGCCGTCCAAATGGGATTTCAACTCGATCAGCAGCGGCACCTTGCCCTCAACCTGCGCCAGAAGCTCCGCCAATGTTTGCACGCGGTCTTTCGAATTGCGGATCGTCAGGCGCTGCATCTCGGCGGCGCTACGGGCATTCACGCAACCGTAGGAATGGGTCAGGCGTTCCAGCGTCTCGTCGTGGAAGACAACCACCTCTTCGTCCGCCGTGATCTGCGCGTCGCATTCAATGGCGAAGCCGCCGGCGATTGCCGCCGCGAAGGCGCTGGCCGTATTCTCGACGATGCCTTGCGCGGCATCATGGAGGCCACGGTGCGCGATGGGCCGCGCCACCAGCCAGTCGAGGGCAGAGGTCTGCGGCATGAATTGAGCGGTCATTCGATCTCGGCTATGGCCTCGACTTCGACCGAGAGATTGACCGGCAAGGATGGCGATCCCACCGCCGAGCGGGCATGGCGGCCCTTGTCGCCGAAGACCTCGACCATGAGATCGGAAGCACCATTGACGACCTTGGGATGATCGGCAAACGACGGCGTGGCGTTGACAAAGCCCACGAGCTTGACGATGCGCTTCACCCGGTCGAGGTTGCCGCCGCAGGCATCGCGCAACTGGCTGAGAATACTGATGGCGCAGCCGCGCGCCGATTTGACACCGTCTTCCAGCGAAACGCTGCCGCCAACCTTGCCCGGATATTCGACCTTGCCATCGCGCACCGCTCCCTGGCCGGAGACGAAGACGAGATTGCCGGTTTTTACCCACGGCACATAATTGGCGATGGGCTTTGTGGGCGCGGGCAGCGTAATCCCCAGTTCGGTCAAGCGTTTGTCAATCATGCCCATGTCATTCTCCTTGATGCTTTCCAAGCCCATGTGCGACAATGGACCATCGCGCGCAAGGAGTTTCAAGACCCATGAGACGAGTTTCGCTGGCTGCCATGCTGTTATTGATGGGCTTTCCCGCCGAGGCCGCCACCATCGCCGCGCATCGGGCCATTTACGATCTGAAACTGGTCCGCT
>JBOHKD010000222.1:0-3331 GCA_050728895.1 Aestuariivirga sp. | reverse complement strand
GCGTCGAGGCCCATGAAGCCGACCACCGGCCAGGCGCCCATCAGGAAGAAGAAAAGGCCGCCTGCAAAATTCATGCCCGCTATGACGCCCATCAGCGTCAAGAACCCCTGGCGCGAAAGTGAGCGGTGCGGGGTCAGCGTCGCCGCCCAGGTTTTCATGTTGCTTTCATCCACGAGCATGTTCTACCGCTTTTGCATGCGCAAGTCAGGCAAGCTTTCGGCGGACGAAGTAGAGGAGATATTCCGGCGCTTCCAGGCGGCGGAGCCCGCGCCCAAGAGCGAGCTTGAATCGCGCAACACCTTTACCTTCCTGGTGGCCGTGGTGCTTTCCGCCCAGGCGACGGACGCCGGTGTCAACCGCGCGACGCCAGCACTCTTCAAACTCGCCGATACGCCGCAAAAGATGCTGGTGCTGGGCGAGGACAGGCTGCGCGGCATGATCAAGACCATCGGGCTCTACCGCGCCAAGGCGAAAAACGTGATCGGCCTCTCGCGGATTCTGGCCGATCGGGGAGGCGAGGTGCCGGGGACGCGCGAAGCTCTCGAAGCCTTGCCGGGGGTTGGCCGCAAGACGGCGAATGTGGTTCTCAACAACGCCTTCGGCGCGGCTACCATCGCGGTCGACACGCATGTCTTCCGGGCCGGAAACCGCACCGGTCTCGCAGCGGGCAAAACACCGCTGGAAGTCGAATTGAAACTTTTGAAAACCGTGCCCGCCCATTACCTGCGCCATGCCCACCACTGGCTCATCCTGCATGGACGCTATGTGTGCAAGGCGCGAAAGCCCGAATGCTGGCGCTGCCAAATCGCCGATATCTGCCGCTTCCAGCCCAAGACGCTGAAGCCGAAATGAGGAATTGTCAATGACCGAAGCCCGGCTCGATGTCCTGTGCATCGGCAATGCCATCGTCGATGTCATCGCCCAGGTCGAGAACGATTTCGTGGCGAACCACGGGCTGGTGAAAGGTTCCATGAACCTTATCGACGAAGCGCGCGCCGAGGCTTTTTACGCGGACATGAAACAGGCAATCGAAGTTTCCGGCGGTTCGGCGGCCAATACGGCGGCGGGCATTGCCTCCTTTGGCGGAGCTTGCGGTTATTTCGGCAAGGTGAAAGCTGACCGGCTTGGCGCCATCTTCCGGCATGACATGCGGGCCCAGGGGGTACGCTTCGATACGGCGGCGGCATCGGGCGGACCGGCGACGGCGCGCTCCTTCATTCTCGTCACTCCCGATGGCGAGCGCACCATGAATACCTATCTCGGCGCCTGCGTGAACCTTGACCCCGCCGATATCGACGTTGAAATGGTCAGGAACGCAAAAGTGACCTATATGGAAGGCTATCTCTGGGACCGCGATCACGCGAAAGAAGCCTTCAAGCTCGCCGCGAAGATAGCGCATGACGCGAAACGCCTCACCTCGCTCACGCTTTCGGATTCCTTTTGCGTCGAGCGCCACCGCGAAAGTTTTTTAGGGTTGATCCGCGATGGCATCGATATCGTCTTCGCCAATGAGGCCGAGATCAAATCGCTCTACCGAACGCGGAATTTCGATGAAGCGTTGCGGGCGATCCGCAAGGATTGTCCTATCGCCGTTCTAACCCGGTCGGAGCGAGGCTGCGTGGTGGCGAAGGGCGACGAGGTTCATGCCGTGCCCGCGCATCCCGTTGGCAGGATCGTCGATCTCACGGGTGCGGGCGATCTTTTCGCTTCGGGATTTCTCTTCGGCCTCACTCACGGAAAACGGCTCGATCACTGCGCCAGGCTTGGCGCACTGGCGGCGGCGGAAGTGATCTCGCAAATAGGTGCTCGGCCCACGGGCAATCTGGCGGAGAAGGCGCGCGCGGATGGGTTGCTATAGCTTCCGCAAAAATACGCTGCGGATGAAGTGATCGGCGCCCTTGCGCAGCACCAGATCGGCGCGGGGCCGTGTGGGCAGCAGGTTTTCGCGCAAATTCACCAGATTGATGGTATCCCAAATGCACGCCGCCACCTCGCGCGTCTCCTTGTCGCTCAAACTCGCATAGCGGTGGAAATAGGATTTGGGATCGCGGAAGGCGCCGTCGCGGAGCGAAAAAAACCGGTCGATATACCATTGCGCCAGATCCTCGACATCGGCGTCAATATAGATCGAGAAATCGAAGAAATCGGAGACATTGGGAATGCCGCGGCCATCGCGCGGCGGCCGGCCCGTCTGCAACACATTGAGGCCTTCGACGATGAGGATGTCGGGTTCGGCGATGGTAACGCGTTCGTTTTTCAGCACATCATAGGTGAGATGGGAGTAAAGCGGTGCCGTGACATCGGGTTTCCCCGCCTTGATGTCGGAGAGAAACCGCAGGATCGCCGGCAGGTCGTAGCTTTCGGGAAAGCCCTTGCGGTTCATCAATCCCTCGCGCTCAAGCACCGCGTTGGGCAGAAGAAAGCCGTCGGTGGTGACGAGATCGACCTTAGGATGCTTGGGCCAGCGCGCCAAAAGCCGTTGCAGAATGCGCGCCGTCGTGCTCTTGCCCACGGCGACACTCCCCGCCATGCCGATCACGTAAGGAACCTTGCGCCCGTTGGCGTGGAGAAAATTGTTAGTGGCGCGGAACAGCCCTTGCGTTGCCGCCACATAGAGATTGAGCAGGCGCGACAGGGGCAGATAGATCGCCTCCACTTCGGCCAGATCGATGAGGTCGTTGAGGCCGCGCACCTCATCGAGGTCGGCTTGCGTCAGCGTCATCGGCGTATCGGCGCGCAATGCCGCCCATTCCTCGCGCGAGAAGCGCCGGAAAGGCGAGACTTCCTTGGCAAAATCTTCCATCTAAAGCATGATCAACTGTTGCTGAATCTTCCTGTTTCTCCCTCCCCCTTGCGAGACCTTTGCATTACTCGCCCTCTCCCGTGCGGAGCATGGGAGAGGGTGCCCGAAGGGCGGGTGAGGGCACTTCTTCGATCGCTCAACTGTTTGATTCCGTTGCGCGGCGGGAAAGCCCTCATCCGGCCTTCGGCCACCTTCTCCCATGCCTCGCGGCACGGGAGAAGGCGTTGCGCAAAGGTCCCGCAAGGGGGAGGGAGAATTTTGAATTGAGCCTTCTCCTTGAGCCATCTCAAAGTGATCACGGTTTATACCTTGGCGCGCCCGGCTTTTTCGGCGATGCCGCTCGCGCCCATGCGGCGCTCAAGCTCGCCCATGACATCGGCGAGCGGCACGCCCGCCGCTTCCAGCAGAACAATCAAATGATAGAAAACGTCGGCCGCTTCCGAGGTGAGATGTTTCCTGTCGCCCAGGACCGCGGCAAGGGCCGCTTCCACCGCCTCCTCGCCCAGTTTCTTGGCGCATTTCTCGATC
>JBOHKD010000221.1:0-3343 GCA_050728895.1 Aestuariivirga sp. | reverse complement strand
CCTCTGGCGGGTCCAAGGCGTTGGCATTGCCGGCCTGCAATCGCCCGAAAACGCGCTCGATTTCGGCAATTCCGGCACCGGCGTCAGGCTCGCCATGGGATTGATGGCCACAACACCGCTCACGGCGCGCTGTTTGGGCGATGCCTCGCTGTCGAAACGCCCGATGGGGCGGGTCACGCAGCCGCTCGAACTTTTCGGCACAAAATTCGAAACTGCCGAAGGCCAACGCCTGCCGCTGACGCTGCATGGCGCCAAAGATGCCGTTCCCACCGCTTACACATTGCCCGTCGCATCCGCCCAGGTGAAATCGGCGATCCTGCTTGCCGCCCTCAACACGCCGGGCCGCACCACGGTGATCGAGCCCGCGCCGACGCGCGACCATACGGAGCGCATGTTGCAAGGCTTCGGCGCCAGGCTCAGCGTCGAACAAAAGGAAGATGGCCGCCATATCTCGGTGGAAGGCCAGCATGAACTCAAGGCGCAAGCTATAGAAGTGCCGGGCGATCCCTCCTCGGCGGCATTTCCGCTTGTTGCCGCGCTCATCACCGAAGGTTCGGAGATCGTAATCGAAAACATCATGCTGAATCCGACGCGCACCGGCCTCATCGAGACGCTGCTGGAAATGGGTGCTGCGATCACGATCGAAAACCGCCGCCTTGCCGGCGGCGAAGAAGTGGGCGACCTGCATGTAATGTCATCGCGCCTGCGTGGCGTCCGGGTACCGGCTGCGCGCGCGCCATCGATGATCGATGAATATCCGATCCTTGGCGTTGCCGCCGCCTTCGCGGAGGGAACAACGCGCATGGAAGGCCTTGCAGAACTCCGCGTCAAGGAAAGCGACCGTCTGGCGGCGGTGGAAGCGGGGTTGCAAGCCAATGGCGTGATGACGGCTTCAGGCCCCGACTGGCTGGAGGTATCGGGAGGCGGCGCTCCCGGCGGCGGCAAGGTCATGACCTACATGGATCACCGCATCGCCATGGCGTTTCTCGTCATGGGGCTGGCGTCTCGCATCTATACGGCAATCGACGACAGCGCCTTCATCGCCACGAGTTTCCCGGATTTCGCCAAACTCCTGAACGGCATGGGCGCGCGCATAGCGGCGCCTAAGGCAACATGATCATCGCCGTCGATGGTCCCGCCGCCGCCGGCAAGGGCACCATCGCCCGCGCGATTGCCAGCCATTTCGGCTATCATTTTCTCGATACGGGATCGCTCTACCGCATGGTGGGCCTCGCCGTGCTGCGCGGCGGAAATGACCCGCATGACAAGGTAGCCGCCGCTGCCGCCGCGGCGTCCCTCAATCCTTCCGCATTCCGCGACGAGGATCTGCGCACCGAGGAAGTGGGCGGTGCCGCCTCGGTGGTGGCGGCAATCCCGGAAGTGCGGGCGGCACTGCTTCACTTGCAGCGCGCTTTTGCCATGCGAAAACCCGGTGCCGTTCTCGATGGCCGCGACATCGGCACCGTCGTTTGTCCCGATGCCGATGTAAAACTCTTCATTACCGCGAGTCCCGAAGTCCGCGCTGAACGCCGCCGGAGGGAACTCGAAGCCCAGGGCGAAACGATGGACTACGAAAGTGTCCTCGCCCACATCCGCGCCCGCGACCGGCGCGACAGCACGCGCGCCACGGCACCCCTCGTGGCCGCTGTCGACGCCATCACCATCGATACGTCGGACATGGATATCGGCCAAGCGGTAGAGGCCGCCATTGCGCTCGCTGTTGGGCGTTGAACGCCCTTGCCCGCTCCCACCTTTTCCCCTATACCGCCCGCCGTTCCAGGCCGCGCCCCCAAAAAAGCGTGAATGTGAACCGGGGATGCTGCTTTCAGCCTCTCCAAATTGTTTCAAGGCCTCCATTCTAAACCGCTGCCTGGGCGGATGTCCGGAGCCTTGAGACTATGTCGTGGTTTGCCTGCCCGGCCCTCATTTTGACGTGAAGGGGCTGGGCCAGGACGTCCTAGCGGGTTTTCCGCCGGGCCAGCCTCGATTTTGTTAAGGACGTAACACCCTATGGCGAAATCCGCCGTTTCCCTCAATCCCACCCGCGAAGACTTCGAAGCCCTCCTCGCCGAAAGCTACAGCGAAAACCCCGCCACCGAAGGCTCGGTCGTCAAGGGCCGTGTGGCCGCCATCGAAAACGATTTCGCTATCATCGACGTTGGCATGAAGACCGAAGGCAAAATCGCCGTCAAGGAATTCGCCCAGCCGGGCAAGGCTTCCGAACTCAAGGTCGGCGACACCGTTGAAGTTTATCTGGAGCGCATCGAGAACGCCTTGGGCGAGGCCGTGCTATCGCGCGACAAGGCACGCCGCGAAGAGGCATGGACCCGCCTTGAACAACTCTCCGTCAAGAACGAGCGCGTCGACGGCGTCATCTTCGGCCGCGTCAAGGGCGGCTTTACCGTCGATTTGGGTGGTGCCGTGGCCTTTCTGCCCGGCTCGCAAGTGGATGTCCGGCCGATCCGTGATGTCGGCCCGCTGATGAATGTCTCGCAACCCTTCCAGATTCTCAAGATGGATCGCCGCCGGGGCAATATCGTGGTGTCGAGACGCGCCATCATGGAAGAAACCCGCGCCGAACAGCGCTCCGAATTGGTGCAGAACCTGGCCGAAGGCCAGGCCGTGGACGGCACCGTCAAGAACATCACCGATTACGGCGCCTTCGTCGATCTGGGCGGCATTGACGGTCTCCTCCATGTCACCGACATCGCCTGGAAGCGCGTCAACCATCCTTCCGATGTGTTGCAGGTCGGCCAGACCGTCAAGGTGCAGATCATCCGCATCAATCCCGAAACCCAGCGCATCTCGCTCGGCATGAAGCAGCTCGACAAGGATCCATGGGAAATCGTGGCGGAGAAATATCCGATCGGCTCACGGGTCAAGGGCCGCGTCACCAACATCACCGATTATGGCGCCTTCGTCGAACTCGAAGACGGCATCGAAGGTCTCGTCCATGTCTCGGAAATGAGCTGGACCAAAAAGAACGTGCATCCCGGCAAGATTCTCTCGACCACCGAAGAGATCGAGGTGCAGGTACTCGAGATCGATGCCTCGAAGCGCCGCATCTCGCTCGGCCTCAAGCAGACCCAGAGCAACCCTTGGGAAACTTTCCAGGAGAAATACCCCAACGGCGCCATTGTCGAAGGCGAGATCAAGAACATCACCGAATTCGGCTTGTTCATCGGCCTCGACGGCAATGTGGACGGCATGGTCCATCTCTCCGATCTCGACTGGAAGCGCCCCGGCGAAGAGGCCATCAAGGATTACAAGAAGGGCGACCGCGTCAAGGCCAAGGTTCTCGACGTTGACCGCGAGAAGGAGCGCATCTCGCTCGGCATCAAGC
>JBOHKD010000220.1:0-3354 GCA_050728895.1 Aestuariivirga sp. | reverse complement strand
CCTCGGATGTCAACGCATCGGGATCGATGGTCTTGGGCGAGGCGGTCATGACTTCGCCAACCGTTCTATCCAAAAGGTTGCGATGCATGTTACGGCGCAAGTCGCCATCCGTGAGGATGCCGGCGAGGCGGCCCGCATCGTCCACGACGCCGAGACAGCCATAGCTTTTGGACGTCATCACGATCAGGGCTTCCGACATCGGCAGGCTCGCGCGCGCCAGGGGAAGCTCCGGCTGCTTATGCATGGCATCGCGGACATGAATGAGCTGACTTCCGAGTTTGCCGCCGGGGTGGAAGTTCTTGAAGTCTCTGGCGGTGAAGCCCTTGTCATCCAGGAGTGCGATGGCGATGGCATCGCCGAGTGCCAGCGCCAGCAGCGTCGAAGTGGTGGGTGCCAAACCGTTGGGGCAGGCTTCCCTAGCCTCCGGCAGCGGCAGGACGATATCGGCTTCCCGCGCAAGCGCGCTGGCAATCCGCATGGTCATGGCAATGAGCGGCACGGAAAATCGGCGTGAATAATTTACGATAGCGCGCAGTTCCGGCGACTCGCCGGAATTGGAAATTATAACGACGACATCATCCTTGGTGATCATGCCGAGATCGCCATGACTGGCGTCGGCGGGATGCACGAACATGGCAGGCGTGCCGGTCGAGGCCAGGGTAGCGGCGATCTTGCGGCAAATGTGACCGCTCTTGCCCATTCCAGTCAGGATGACGCGGCCGCGGGCTTTGCGGATGATGTCGATGGCCAATGCCAGGGCTTCGCCAAGCGGGCCGTCGAGGGCCTTCACCAGCAGTTCCATGCCTTCGGCTTCAATGGCCAGCGCGCGGCGCGCCGAGGCGCGCCACTGGGCGCCCAGTGGAACCGGAGCATGCAAGGATTTTGTTGGCATGAAACGCATTTAGACGGTTTTCCGGCAAAAAGGAAGCTGACCGCGCTGGCGCCATCAACTCACCGTTAACCATGTTTTCGCTAGGGTTATCCGGTTCAGGAGTTTTTAGCGATGCCTTCGCGGCGACCCCTTGCAGTCTCATTGGCGGCGGGCCTGTGGCTGGCCGCGGGGATCGCCCATGGCCAGCAGATCACACAACTGCGTCCGGGCATCGACGATACCGGACAGGCGGAACAGGTTCCGGCAGCGCCTATAAAACGCCAACAGAAGGACGCCACCGATCCCTATGAGCCGGTGGGACTTCGTGCCGGTGGTATCATTTTCTACCCCGCGTTCACGATTGCACCGGCGGCCACATCGAATGTGCGGCAGGCATCCTCCGGCGAGCAGTCGGCGATTGGATTGCGGCTCAAGCCATCAGCGCGCTTCGCGAGCGACTGGGTGCGTCATGCGTGGGTAGGCAACGCGACCTATGATCGGATAGACTATCTCGATCACGAGGACTTCACATCGCACCGTGCCGACATCTTCAGCAAGTTCCGGCTGGACATCAGGCACACCACGCGAGCCGAGTTCGAAGCGGCATATCATCTCGATCAAACAGGACTTGCCGACAGCGAAATTCCGGCAACCGCCGTCGGGTATCGCGCCGAACATCAAATAAACGCGGCCGCCGCTCTGATCCAGGATTTTGGCCCGCTGGAAGCGCGCATTAAAGCCGGCATCGGCTGGAAACTCTATGGCGATGTGAAACTGTCGGGCGGCGGAACCGAGGACAATTCGGACCGCGACTATACAACGCCTTCGCTCTCCTTGCGGACCACCTATACGGATCCGCCGGTATTCAAGCCCTATGTCCAGGCGGCCTATGAGCCGCGCTATTATCTGCGCAAGCTGGACCGCAACGGCCTGCGGCGTTCATCGCAAGGATTTGCCGCGAGTGCCGGTGTCGTGATCGACCATGGGCCGATCTGGAGCGGCGATCTTGCCGCCACCTATTTGTGGCGCGATTACGAGGATGCCACTCTCAAGAGCAATAGTGCCTTCGGTCTCACTGGCAGCTTGACCTGGAGCCCGACGGAACTGACAAAAATCGTCTTTGAGCTTGGAACCTCGCTGGCGGAGCAGGTCGGTACCTCATCCTCGGGCGATCGCGTCTGGACGGGAAGTATCGATTTCACCCATGAATTGCGCGACAATATTGACGTCTTGGCGGGTGCGGGCGTTGAGCTTGAAGATGGCAGCAGCGGAGATATGACTTACGATGCCAATCTCGGGCTTGTCTGGAAGCTTGGACCGTCGCTTGCCTGGACCGCCGGTTACGATGTGACCTGGCTCGATGCTGCCCCATCCTCACGGGGCTACACAGAACACCGGATTTCGGCGGGACTTACAATCAGCCGGTAGGCTAAAGTCCGCCGTTCTTCTCCAGGATTTTCTTGAGTGCGGCCTTGAAGCTCGGGCCAAGATCGGGGCGGGCAAGGGCGAAGGCCACATTGGCCGAGAGGAAGCCGATCTTGTCGCCGCAGTCGTAGGTGGTGCCCTGATATTTGATCCCCCAGAATGGCTGGCGCGCCATAAGCCGGATCATCGCGTCGGTGATCTGGATTTCACCGCCGGCGCCCGGTTTTTGCACTTCGATTTCAGGGAAGATTTCGGGCTGGAGAATGTAACGCCCGGCGATGATGAGATTGGAGGGCGCATCTTCGCGTTTCGGTTTCTCCACCATTTTGTCGAGGGCGAAGGAATTGCCTTGCCAGCTTTTGGCGCCGACGACGCCGTAGCGGCTTACCTGTTCCCAAGGAACTTCTTCAACGGCGATGACATTGCCGCCACCACGGGCGTTATAGACTTCGATCATCTGCTTCAGACAGCCGGGTTTGGCTTGCATGACCATATCGGGCAGAAGAAGCGCGAAAGGCTCATCACCGATGAGGTTCCGGGCGCACCAAACGGCGTGCCCAAGTCCCAAAGGTTCCTGCTGGCGGGCGAAACTGATCTGCCCGGCGGCGGGCAAATCCTGTTCAAGAAGTTGAAGTTCGGCGGATTTGCCACGCTGGCGCAATGCCGCCTCGAGTTCGGGTTGTTTGTCAAAATGATCTTCGATCACACTCTTGTTGCGGCCGGTAACAAAAACAAAATGTTCGATGCCGGCCTCGCGCGCTTCATCTACAGCGAGATGAATCACCGGCCGGTCGACGATGGTTAGCATTTCCTTCGGCAGGGCCTTGGTTGCCGGCAGGAAACGGGTGCCGAGGCCAGCTACCGGAAAAACGGCTTTTTTGATCGGACGCGGCATTTTAACCTCGTGTTAAGCACTTTATTCGCCTAGAGCGCAACGTTAAGCGGCCCTTTGTACAGGTCAACAAGAATTGCCGCGATGTCGGGAGCTAGCAGATGAGCATTCTGGTAACGGGCGGAGCGGGATATATCGGCAGTCACATGGTGCTGGCGCTCACCGA
>JBOHKD010000219.1:0-3363 GCA_050728895.1 Aestuariivirga sp. | reverse complement strand
GCGCAGGACAGAACGCTTCTTCGGGGTTATATAGTGCAAGCCTTGCGCCGAGAGCCAGGCAACCAGGAGGAGCGGCAGGATCAGCCAGGGCCAGGCCCGCGGGTTGAAGACAAGCAGGAGCGCCAGCAGCAGCGTTAAGGCCATGACGCCATAAAACAGCCTGTAGCGCGGCGCGAACGGTGGAAGCTGAAACCTCATGTTATCCTCTGTCGCCCAGCCGGGTCATGGGCCGGTTGGGTGAGCCTAGTTTACACGATCCGCAATTTTTGTCCTACCACCGTGAAGGCGGATACGGCGGCATCGATATCGGCGGCGGAATGGGCCGCCGACATTTGCGTGCGGATGCGGGCCTGGCCCTTGGGCACCACGGGAAAGAAGAAGCCGGTCACATAGACACCCCTGTCATAGAGCATGGCGGCCATGTCCTGGGCGAGTTTCGCCTCGCCCAGCATGACCGGAATGATCGGATGCTCGCCGGGCAGAAGTTTGAAGCCGGCCTTCGTCATGCCGGCACGGAACCTCCTGGCATTGCCGGTGAGCCGCTGGCGGAGATCGTCGCCCTGCTCGGCCAAATCGATGGCCTTGAGGCTGGCTGCCGCGATGGGCGGCGGCAGGGCATTGGAAAAGAGATAAGGCCTTGCCCGCTGGCGCATGAGATCGACAATGGGTTTCGCCGCCGCAATGAATCCACCCGCCGAGCCGCCCAGCGCCTTGCCCAGCGTACCGGTGATAATATCGGCCTTGACACCCGCCCGCGCCGGAGTGCCGCGCCCTAGTGGCCCCGTGAAGCCTGTGGCGTGGCAATCATCCACCAAAACGAGGGCCTCATAGGCATCGGCCAGCCGTCTTATGTCCTTGAGCTTGGCAAAATAGCCATCCATGGAGAACACGCCATCGGTGACGACGACGATGCGGCGGGCGCCAGCGCCCTGCGCCGCCTTCAATTGCGTTTCGAGATCGTCCATATCGCCATTGGCAAAGCGATAGCGCTTGGCCTTGGAGAGCCTGATGCCGTCAATGATCGAGGCGTGGTTGAGGGCGTCGGAAACGATGGCATCCTGCTCGCCGAACAAGGGCTCGAACACGCCGCCATTGGCATCGAAGCAGGCGGCAAAGAGGATCGAGTCCTCCATTTGCACATAATCCGCAATGCGCCGCTCCAGCGCCACATGCAGATCGGTCGTGCCACAGATAAAGCGCACCGAGGCCATGCCGAGGCCGTGGCTGTCGAGAGCTTGCTTGGCGGCGGCAATCAAGGCGGGATGATCGGCGAGACCCAGATAATTATTGGCGCAGAAATTCAAAACCTCGCGCCCGCCCTTAACCTTGATGTGCGACTCCTGCGGCGACAGGATCGGCCGCTCCGTCTTCCACAGCGACTGGGCGCGGATTTCCTCGAGTTCGGCGACGAGATCGGTCAGGAAAGACGGCATGACGGCCCCTCATGAACCGCGCGCAAGGCCGTCGCAAGTCTTGAGATTTTTTTACCCAGCAGTTCTCCGCTGAAGTAATGGCAGGTCCGCAAACGCCAACGGAACCAAGCGTTATGAAGGCTTGTCAATTCTTGTTACCCCGCCTATTCTCCCCCCATGCCGTCCGTCCGCACCATGACCGTCTCTCTCTCGCCGCAACAGGCGACCCGCATCGAGGATGCCGTCGCCACGGGAAGTTATGCCTCCAATAGCGAGGTGGTCCGCGAGGCACTCCGCCTTTGGGAACAGCGCGAGGAAATCCGCGCCGCCGAATTGGCGAAACTCAAACAAGCATTTACCGAAGGAATGGCCAGCGGGCCAGGACGGTCCATCGATGCGGCGGCACTGTTGAAGGAGTTCAAAACCCGGAACGCAAAGCGTGGGTAGAATTACCCTCACGCCGCGGGCAGAACAGGATCTTGAAGATATCTGGAATACCATCGCAGCGGACAATTCCCGCGCCGCCGACAATCTCATACGCCGCATCTTCCGCAAGGCGGAATTGGCGAGCGATCAACCGGGCATGGGTGCGCCGCGCCCTGAACTCAGCGCAACGGCTCGCATTCTGATCGAAGGCCGCTATCTTGTGATATACGAACCGCTCGTTGACGGTATCAAGATTGTCACAGTGGTTCACGGGATGCGCGATCCCGAAAGCTGGCTGGTTTGAAATTGAATTTACCCATCCACATCATCGGCGCCGGAATGGCCGGTTCGGAAGCAGCTTGGCAAGCGGTGCGGGCGGGCGTTCCCGCCGTACTCCATGAAATGCGGCCCCATGTGGCGACCGAAGCCCACAAGACCGATGGTTTCGCCGAGCTTGTCTGCTCCAATTCCTTCCGCTCCGACGATGCGGATCAGAATGCGGTGGGCCTGCTCCATGCGGAGATGCGGCGCGCCGGATCGCTCATCATGGAGGTGGCTGGCCATCACAAGGTTCCGGCGGGCGGTGCGCTCGCCGTGGATCGTGACGGTTTTTCAGCCGAAGTGACCGGCAGGCTGAAAAGCCATCCGCTCGCTACCATCGCGCGGGGCGAGATTGCCGGGCTACCACCTGCGGACTGGGACAATGTCATCATCGCCACGGGGCCGCTCACTTCCCCCGCCCTGGCCCAGGCCATTCGCGCGCTGACCGGCGAAGCCCAACTCGCCTTCTTCGATGCCATCGCTCCCATCATCCACCGCGAGTCCATCGACATGAATGTTGCGTGGTTTCAGTCGCGCTACGACAAGGTTGGGCCGGGCGGCGGGGCTGCGGATTACATCAACTGCCCGATGAGCCGCGAGCAATATGAGGCATTCATCCGTTCGCTGATCGATGGCGAGAAGACCGATTTCAAGGAATGGGAAAAGTCCACGCCCTATTTCGACGGTTGCCTGCCCATCGAGGTGATGGCGGAGCGGGGGCCGGAGACGCTCCGGCACGGTCCCATGAAGCCGCGCGGCCTCACCAACTCGCACCGGCCCGATGTCAAACCTTATGCCGTGGTGCAGCTCCGGCAGGATA
This sequence comes from Aestuariivirga sp., assembly GCA_050728895.1. Taxonomy (GTDB): domain Bacteria; phylum Pseudomonadota; class Alphaproteobacteria; order Rhizobiales; family Aestuariivirgaceae; genus Aestuariivirga. The sequence continues at coordinate 384 of JBOHKD010000219.1, read as the reverse complement.
ACAAGCTGGGTACGCTCTACAATATGGTGGGTTTCCAGACGAAACTGAAATACGCCGATCAGATGCGGGTGTTCCGCGCCATTCCCGGCCTTGAGAGCGCCGAGTTCGCGCGGCTTGGCGGCCTGCACCGCAACACTTTCCTCAACGCGCCCAAAGTGCTGGACGAGCGCTTGCGGCTCCGCGCCGACCCACGCCTGCGTTTTGCCGGGCAGATCACCGGGGTTGAAGGCTATGTGGAAAGTGCTGCGATAGGATTGCTGGCGGGCCGCATGGCCGCCGCCGAAAGAACGGGCGAGGCTTTCGTGCTCCCGCCACCGACAACGGCCCATGGCGCGCTCATCAACCACATTACCGGCGGGCATATCGAGACCACCGACAATCGCG
>JBOHKD010000218.1:0-3392 GCA_050728895.1 Aestuariivirga sp. | reverse complement strand
GCGATTTACTATTTGTTCGGGCGGGCATCGACCGTTCCCGACTATGTCATCTGTGACGAAGACATGCTGGAGTTTCTCCAGAGCCTGCAACAGGAGAAGTTCCGGCCGTCGCTTCTTTTCGATGCCTTTCGCGATAACCATCTGCTGCTCATCGGTCTGCATTTAGCCGATTGGCTCGCGCGTTTTTTCCTGCGCGCCGCCAAGCCGAACCGCTTGTCCGATCCGCGCGACGTGTTGGAAATCGTCGCCGACCGGGACATGAACCGAGACCACGATCTCGTGCTGTTCTTGCAGCATTTCAGCAGCCGCACGCAAATTTATTCCGGCGAGTCCGGCGCATTCGTCGATGAACTCTGGCGACGCTGGCGGGCACGGAACCCAGATGCCGTTCAGAATCCGGCGAAGCCGAGGATCCCGCCGGCAGAAGTGATGCCCGATGGCGCGATCTTCATCTCCTATGCGCGCGAAGATCTCGAAGCGGTGCGCGAGCTGAAGAGCGGGCTGGACGCCGAGGGGCTCGCGGTTTGGTTCGATATGGACCGCCTCAGTGCGGGCGATGCCTGGGATCTCAAGATCCGGCGGAATATCCAAAGCTGTTCGTTGTTCATCGCGGTGATTTCGGTCAACACAGAAAACCGCGAGGAAGGCTATTTCCGCCGGGAATGGCATCATGCCGTCGAGCGCAGTTGGAATATGGCGGACGACAGGCCGTTTATCGTCCCGGTTATCATCGACGAGACTACTCATCCCTCCCGCATCCCGGACCGCTTCAAGGACGCGCACATGGTCGGAGTGCCGGGGGGACGGGTTCGCGCATCGCTTGCGCGAGTTGAGTCAGCCGCGATGAGCGCCAAAGAATTCATTATCGCGCCAAGCGGGCCGGCCGTGGATGCGGACAATCCGTGGCCGGGCCTCTCGGCGTTCACTGAGGATCTCGCGCCGTATTTTTGTGGCCGAATCGAAGAAAGGGAGGATCTCTTCCGTCGCGTCAAACGCAAGCTCCTGACCACCCTGTTCGGCATGTCGGGCCTTGGCAAGACCTCCCTGCTGCAGGCGGGCTTATTCCCGATCCTGCGCCGGGAAGGGTATTGGCCGGTCCCGATCCGCCTGGATTACGAGCTTGAGGCGCCGGAGCTTGGCGAATAGGTCAAGGCGGCCTTGACCAAGGCGGTCGAGGATGCCGGTTTGGCCCGTCCCCTTTCACCCAGTTCACCGGGTTTCGAGGAGACCCTCTGGGAATTCCTGCATCGCCGCGATCTCGAATGGAAACACACGGCAGGGAATCTCCTGATACCCGTCCTGGTGTTCGACCAGTTCGAGGAGATCTTCACGCTGGGCGATGCGCCGGCCCTGCGGTCCAGGTGCCTGCCGTTCTTCCCGGAACTCGCGGACCTGATCGAAAACCGCCCGCCGGCGAGTCTGGAACGAAAACTCGAGGACGAGCCGAAGCGGATCGACACGATCCTGTTCGCTCAGAAAAAATATGATGAGGCCTTGCAAGCCTGGGGCGACGCACGGGATGTCTTCGAACACCTGGTCGCCAAGGTTCCGGATAACCCGAGCTATCAAAGCAGCCTGGTGGAAATATACAACAATACCGCGTGGGCTTTCCTGCTCGCCCAGCGACCAAAGGAAGCTATCGGCGCGGCATCGAAAGGAGTCGAACTCGATCCCGCGAACAGTTCGCTAAAAATCAACCTGGCGCACGGTTATCTTTTGGCGGGCCAGTTCGAGAAAGCCAAGGCGATCTATCTTGAAAACAAGGAGGTCAAACTTCCCGACGGACGCGGCTTTGCCGATGTCGTCCTGAAGGACTTCAAGGATCTGAGGGAAGCGGGAGTCGCGCATCGCGATATCAAAAGAATCGAGCGCTTGTTGAGCGGAGAGGCTTCGGGCAAAATACGGAAGTGAGTCAATAGGAGAGCCGACGGGGGTGCTAATTCAAATATGCTTTTAAGATGAGACTAAATGTGGTACAGTGGTCGGATGGCGAGACCAACACGAATCGACGAAGAACTGGTGGCGAAGGCTCGGCACGCGGTTGCCCATACCACCGAGTTGAACCAACTACGCGCCGCCCAGGCGGTGTTACTTCCCGCCTTGGCGTCGGCAACTTTGGAGCAAACCGCTGCGATCTTGGGCGTCGGTCGGTCGACAGTCCCACGACTCCAACAGCGGTTTCGCGAGTCGGTACAGCCAAAGGCGGCGCGAACCCCTTGGGGTGGGCGACGCAAGGCACTTCTGACCGTCGAGCAAGAAGCGGAGTTCCTGGCCCCGTGGGCCGAGCAGGCCACGGAGGCGGGACTGCTGGTCCTCTCGCCGATCCGGGCGGCACTGGCGCAACGCTTGGGCCGGCCGGTGGCCGCCTCGGTGGTCTGGCGGCTATTGGCGCGGCATGGGTGGCGCAAGGTGGCCCCGGACACGCGCCACCCCAAGAGCGATCCCGCGGCGCAAGAGGAGTGGAAAAAAAACTCCCCGAAATACTGGCGGCCACGCTGCATCAGGTCGATCTGCGGGGACGATCGGTCCGGCTGATGTTTCAGGACGAAGCCCGCTTCGGCCGTATGGCACGCCCCCGACGCTGTTGGGCGCCCTTGCCTTGGCGGCCGGTCATGCTCAATGGCTACGAACGGCAATTCGTGTATGTCTACGGTGCGGTCAGCCCGCTGCAGGGCGACTTCGACTGGATGCTGTGTGGCGAGATGAATGCCCTGCGCAGGCAGGCGAATTCTTGGCGCAAGTCAGCCGCGCCCATCCCGACGACTTCATCGTGATGATCGTCGACGGGGCGAGTTCGCACCGGGCCAGAGATCTGGCGGTACCTGAAAACATCCGCCTGCTGCCCCTGCCCGCATACGCCCCCGAACTCAACCCTCAAGAACATGTCTGGGACGAACTGCGAGAGAAGGAGTTCCCCAATCGGGTGTTCAACCACCTTGATGCCGGGCAATCGCACCGTTGCATATGGGTTTGCCCCGTTTGGCGGAGGATCATAATCGGGTCCGCAGCTTAACGGCGTGGCCGTGGATCATTAGTCTGACCTTGAACGCACATTAGAATAAAGCGTTTATTCTCTGGCTTCGTTCAGGGTTTGGTCTCCCTCAAGAAGCTCACTTTATATATCCTGACCTGATTATAAAGAGGATTCAGCAACAACGTCATTCCGGCAGGCAGATTGCCGGTATCCGCCGATTACATGGATGTAATGGCTTGATGGACATTACGCGGGTCATGTGTCTCGATGAAGGTATGGTCACTGATCGCGGCGCGAGAAAGCGCCCAGTGGCTTCCGGCCGCCCGAAACCGCTGGCCCGCAGGGCGGTCGCGGCATAACTGGATTAAGTCGGCGAGACACTTGGGGTAGACAGTCTTTGGTGCCTGCGGAATGAGGT
>JBOHKD010000217.1:0-3410 GCA_050728895.1 Aestuariivirga sp. | reverse complement strand
CTCATGATGTCGACGAACAACGTACTCCATCCGGCGAACGGCCAGCCCATTATCGTGCCCTCGCAGGACATCATTCTCGGCCTTTATTATCTCTCGATCATGCGCCAGAGCGAGCCGGGCGAAGGCAAAGCCTACAGCAGCATGGCTGAGCTCGACCATGCGTTGGCCGCTGGCGTCATCACACTTGCGACCAAGATCAAGGGCAGGGTCAAGGAAGTGGGCCCTGAGGGCAAGATGATCAGCAAGATCGTGGAGACAACGCCGGGGCGTATGAAAATCGGCGAACTGCTGCCGAAGGCGCCGAATATTTCCTATGACCTCTGCAACAAGCTGATGACCAAGCGCGACATCTCCAAGATGATCGACGCCGTCTACCGCCATTGCGGCCAGAAGGAATCGGTCATCTTCTGCGACAAGATCATGGGACTGGGTTTCTACAACGCCTACAAGGCGGGAATCTCGTTCGGCAAGGACGACATGGTCATTCCAGCGACGAAGGAAAAGTTTGTCACCGATACCCGCACGCTGGCGAAGGAATATGAGCAGCAATATATCGACGGCCTGATTACCCAGGGTGAAAAGTACAACAAGGTGGTGGACGCCTGGGCCAAATGCACGGATCGTGTCGCCGAAGAGATGATGAAGGAAATCTCCTCGGTGAAGATCGATGCGAAGACCAACCGGGAGCAGCAGATAAACTCGATCTACATGATGAGTCACTCGGGCGCGCGGGGATCGCCCGCGCAAATGAAACAGCTCGCCGGAATGCGCGGCCTGATGGCCAAGCCTTCGGGCGAGATCATCGAAACCCCGATTATTTCGAACTTCAAGGAAGGCCTTTCGGTTCTCGAGTATTTCAACTCGACCCACGGTGCCCGCAAGGGCCTCGCCGACACCGCCCTCAAGACGGCGAACTCGGGGTATCTCACCCGCCGTCTCGTGGACGTGGCGCAAGATGCGATCATCTCGGAAACCGATTGCGGCACCCCGGCGTCGATTACCACCCGCCCGATCATCGATGCCGGTGAAATCATCGCCTCGCTGGCGAGCCGCATTCTCGGGCGCACGGCAGCGGTGGATGTAACCGACCCGGCAACGGGCACCGTCATTGTGGCGGCGGGCGAGGAAATTCTCGAAATCCACGCCGAGAAGATCGAGAAAGCGGGCATCACCGAGGTCCGCATTCGTTCCGTGCTGACCTGCGAAACCAAATTCGGCGTCTGCGGCAAGTGCTACGGCCGCGATCTGGCGCGCGGCACGCCTGTCAACATGGGTGAAGCGGTCGGCGTCATTGCCGCCCAGTCGATCGGCGAGCCCGGCACGCAGCTCACCATGCGCACCTTCCACATCGGCGGCACGGCGCAGGTGCTCGATCAATCCTTCGTGGAATCGAACCACGAGGGCAAGATCGTCATCCGTAACCGGAACGTGGTAAAAGACTCGAGCGGACGCCTGATGGTGATGGGACGCAACCTGGCCCTTGTCGTGGTGGATGCGAAAGGTAACGAGCGCGCCATACACAAGGTTGGTTACGGTACGCGTTTGTTCGTCGATGAAGGCGATATGGTCAAGCGCGGCGCGAAACTCGCCGAGTGGGATCCTTACACGCGCCCGCTTATGAGCGAGGTGGATGGCACCGTCGAATTCGAAGATGTAGTGGATGGCATCTCGCTGAACGAGGTGGCGGACGAAACCACCGGAATTACCAATCGCGTGATCATCGATTGGCGTTCGAACCAGCGCGGCACGTCGTTGAAACCGGCAATGGCAATCAAGGACAAGAACGGTACGGTGCACAAACTCGCCCGCGGCGGTGAAGCACGTTACCTGCTGTCGGTCGAGGCGGTGTTGTCGGTCGATCCGGGTGCCAGCATCAAGGCCGGCGATATTCTTGCCCGCATTCCGCTGGAAAGCGCCAGGACTCGCGACATCACGGGCGGCCTGCCGCGCGTGGCGGAACTTTTCGAGGCACGGCGCCCCAAAGATCACGCGATCATCGCCGAGATTTCCGGCCGCGTCGAATTCGGACGCGACTACAAGAACAAGCGCCGCATCCGCATCGTGCCGCAGGATGAAGCGCAGGAGGCGGTGGAGTATCTCATCCCCAAGGGCAAGCATTTGCCGGTCCAGGAGGGCGACTTCATCGAGAAGGGCGAATACATCATGGACGGTAATCCCGCGCCCCATGATATTCTGGCGATCAAGGGCGTGGAGGAGCTTGCCTCCTATCTCGTCAATGAAATCCAGGAGGTTTACCGCCTGCAAGGCGTCAACATCAACGACAAGCACATCGAGGTGATCGTTCGCCAGATGCTGCAAAAGGTCGAGATCACGGATGCGGGTGAATCGACATTGCTCGTTGGCGAGCAAGTGGACCAGATCGAGCTTGAACAGGAGAATGCCAAGCTGGAGGCCGGAGGCCTGCGCCCCGCGTCGGGCGTTCCGGTGCTGCTCGGCATCACCAAGGCAAGCCTGCAGACCCGGTCCTTCATCTCGGCCGCGTCGTTTCAGGAGACCACCCGCGTCCTCACGGAAGCCGCGATCCAGGGCAAAATCGATACGCTTGAAGGCCTCAAGGAGAATGTCATCGTTGGCCGTCTCATCCCGGCGGGAACGGGCGGCATGCTGGCCCGTCTCAAGCAGATCGCCGAAAAACGCGACGTACTGATTCTGGAAGAACAGGCCAAGGCCGCGCAGCTTCCGCCTGCGGCGGAGTAAGTCTGTCAGATACGGAAACGAACCCGGCGGCGCAATCCGCCGGGTTTTTTTATGTCTGCAATGCGTAAAGTCCCTTCATCGCCGTAAGCACGGCGAGGACTGCGAGAATCACCAGTACCCAGTTGCGGAAAACAGCCGGATCGGCGCCCTTGAAACTACGCGCTCCAAGCCACACGCCCGCGAGCAGGATGGGAAGGAAAATCACGGCGCGGATGAATGTATCCCAGGTGAGCAAGCCTGCCTGCGCCATGAGCGGCAGCCCGATCATGTCCGTTCCAATGAAATAGGCGATAATCGATGCGCGTCCGGCGATGTTTCCGGCAGGGGAAGCGAAATAGAACAGGATGACCGGCGGTCCTGCGGTGCTGAATGCCCCGTTGAACAGGCCCGATACAGCACCTGTCGCGACCGATGCCGCCCGGCCCGGCATGGTCTTCAGGGCGTAGCCCTGCCACAGCAACAAAGTAGAAATCAGCACGAAAATGCCGAGCCCCACCAGCATTGGAGCAGTCGGCACATGCGCCAGCAGCCAGACTCCAAATGGAGTCCCCACAAGGCAGCCCGTAAGCAGCAGGCTGATCGAACGCCAATGAATGTCTTTCCAGATACCGGGCAACAGATGCAGGCTCGCCGCGATTTCCAGCATGAAGAGCGAAGGCACGATTTCGGCAGGCGGCAGCACCAGCGATAGG
>JBOHKD010000216.1:0-3416 GCA_050728895.1 Aestuariivirga sp. | reverse complement strand
CCGGAATAGGCAAGAGGCTTTGCGAAGCGCTTGGGCTTAAGTTACAAGCGCCGCCCATGACTGCCCTTCCGCCGCAAAAACTCGACCGCATCATCCAGCGCTTTGCCACGGTGGAACACGGGCTTTCCTCGGGCACATCGGGCGAAGCCTTCGTCAAGCTCGCGCGCGAATATGCCGAACTTGAGCCTACCGCGCGCGCCGCGCTGGCGTTGAAGAAAGCCTATGCCGACAGGCAGGATGTCGATGAGATGCGCAAAGCCGGAGGCGAACTGGCCGAAATGGCCGAAGCCGAGCGCGCCAGTCTCGACCGGACGATAGAGCGGATTGAACACGATATTCGCATTCTGCTTTTGCCAAAGGATGCGGCGGACGAACGCAATGTGATCCTTGAGGTGCGCGCCGGAACAGGTGGCGACGAGGCGGCGATCTTCGCGGGCGATCTCTTCCGCATGTACCAGCGCTACGCCGCGTTCAAGGGCTGGAAGGTTGAACTCATTTCGGCAAGCGACGGCGAGCATGGTGGCTACAAGGAAGCGATCGCCAACATTTATGGCTCCGGCGCCTACGCCCGCATGAAATTCGAATCGGGCGTGCACCGGGTGCAGCGCGTGCCGGCGACGGAGACCCAAGGCCGCATTCATACCTCGGCGGCGACCGTGGCGGTGCTCCCCGAAGCCGAGGATGTCGATATCAAGATTGAGGACAAGGATTTGCGGATCGACGTGTACCGTTCTTCGGGCCCCGGCGGCCAATCGGTGAACACCACCGACTCGGCGGTGCGCATCACTCATCTTCCAACCGGCCTTGCGGTTGCCCAGCAAACCGAAAAATCCCAGCTCAAGAACAAGAACGCCGCCATGAAGCTTCTGCGCGCCAGACTTTATGAAATGGAGCGCCAGCGCATCGACGCCGAACGCTCCGCCCAGCGCAAGGGCCAAGTCGGCTCCGGCGACCGCTCCGAGCGCATCCGCACCTATAATTTCCCGCAAGGCCGCGTCACCGATCATCGCATCAATTTGACGCTCTACAAGCTCGACCAGATTATCGACGGATCGGCGCTGGAGGAATTGATTGAAGCGCTGATGACCGGCCGTCAGGCGGAACTCCTGGCCGCCCAGGATAGCGATTGATCCATGACGAACCTCGGCGCGCTGCTCGATGAGGCCCGCCGCAAGCTCGCGGACGGAGGTTGCGAAAGTGCCGTGCTGGATGCAAGGCTTCTCCTGCAAGGGGCGTCAGGCTTGCGCCATGAAGACATGATCGCCGATCCGGATCGGCAAATCGGCGCGGCTGCGGCCGCAAACTTCCATCGCATGGTGGCGCGCCGCCTGACCCATGAGCCGGTTTCGCGCATTCTGGGCTGGCGTGAATTCTATGGCCGTATCTTTAAAGTGACGCCCGCCGTTCTCGATCCCCGTCCCGATACGGAAACGCTGATTGAGGAAGCCCTGAAGCATATGAAGCCTCACGCCCGCATTCTCGATCTCGGCACCGGCTCTGGCGCTATCGTACTTACACTTCTGGCGGAATGCGCAGGCGCCACGGGCGTTGCCACCGATCTCTCGGCCGCGGTCCTGGCCGTTGCCGGGGAAAATGCCTTGCGCCTGGGGCTCGCCGGACGGCTGACCTTGATCCATTGCAACTGGTTTGAAGGGGTGGCGGGGGAATTCGACATCATTGTTTCCAACCCGCCCTATATTCCGCTTTCGGAGATCGCACGCCTTCCCTTCAACGTGCGCGGGTTCGATCCCCCGCAGGCCCTGGACGGCGGTCCCGACGGGCTGGAAGCGTACCGGCGCCTCGCGGTGGGTGCCGGCGCCCGCTTGGCTCCCGGCGGCCTGGTTCTGGTGGAGATTGGAGCTGGCCAGGAAGAAGCGGTAAGGGCTATTTTTGCGGGCTCCGGATTTCGGGTTAAAATCGGCAGGGCCGATCTCGGTGGCCACATGCGCTGTTTGGTCTTTAATGGGCCTTGAAAATATCCATTGGAAAATCCGCGGCGCTACGCTAGATAAGAGTTGGTAAATCCTTCTGCCCTTATGATCGTGCCCGCGTAAAAATCCGGCTCAGGTCAGAAACGGCGGGTCCGGGCAGGACACGCCGATGGCGGAAACAGATTGTCGCAACCAACGGGTAACTTATTGAAAAGACTCAAGATTTGAGTCCTGTTTTGGCTACCGCGAAGGCTTGCGGGAGACGATGGACGGCGTTTGCCGGAATGACACTTCAATCAATTGCGAATGGATAAAAGATGAGACCTGGGCAGCAAAACAAGCGCGGCCGTAACCGGCATAGAACTGGCGGTGGCGGCGGTGGCGGGATGGGCAGCGGCGGAAGCGGCGGTGGCGGCAACCCGTTAAGCCGCGTCTATGAAAGCAACGGGCCGGATGTCAAGGTGCGCGGCACGGCGCAGACGGTGGCGGAGAAATATTTGCAATTGGGCCGCGACGCCCAATCCTCGAGCGACATCGTCATGGCCGAGAGTTATTATCAGTATGCGGAGCATTATCTCCGCATCGTCGCCGCGGCGCAAGCCTACCAGCAGCAGATGCAGCCGCAATTTCGCAGGCCCGGCGAGGACGGCGGTCAGGACGAGGGCGATGAGGTCCGGGAAGGGGCCGCCATGGAGCCCCGCAACGTGGCCCAGGCGGCCGAACAACCGGACATGGAAACGGGCGGTCAGCCTTTCGAGTCCCAGCGGCCGGCACAGCAGAATTATCGTTCCAACCGTGATTACCGCGACCAGCAAGGTGGCCCGCAACACAATAATCGCGACCGCAACAACCGGCCGCGCTGGCAGGATCGCCGCGATCATCTGCAGAACGCCAATGGCGAAGCTCGGCCTTCCTCGCCTCAGCCCCGCGGCGACGATCAGCCCTCCAATATGGGATCGGCAGCGCCGCTTCCCGGCTCTGAAGCCGCCGCCGAAACCGGTCAATGGGAGGCGCCATCTTTCCTTACGCGCCCAGTTCCGCCGGTTACTTCCGATGCGGCCGAGACCGATACGGCGCCTCTTCGCAAACCCCGCGAGCGCAAGCCTCGCCAAGAGACAGAAGAACCAGCCGCGGATTAGGCCGTGGCCCACGATTGATCCCGGGAGCCCTTAAGCATTTTTGAAGCGGGCGGTTTGTCCGGCTCTTTTCCTTTTGCCGTCCCTTCCCATATTCACGATTGCTGAATGTGCCGTGCGGGAGTTGGTCATGGAATTCGAGAAATTTACCGAGCGCTCGCGCGGTTTCGTGCAATCGGCCCAGTCCCTGGCCCTGCGCGAGGGACACCAGCGCTTCAGCCCTGAACATCTTCTGAAAGTATTACTCGACGACGGGGAAGGCTTGGCGGCAGGCCTCATCAAGGCCGCGGGCGGCGATTCCCGTGTTGCGTTGCGCGAGACGGAAGCGGCACTAGCCAAAATGCCAAAA
>JBOHKD010000215.1:0-3425 GCA_050728895.1 Aestuariivirga sp. | reverse complement strand
CAATCGTCCTTGTTCCATGCGGTGCGGCGGCCGAGATGGGTGAGCTGAATCATCACCGCCGTGCCATAGCCGTGGCACTCGTCGGACAGCGCCGCGAGCCAAGGCACGATTTCATCCTTCCAGGCGAGGAGGTTGCCGAAGACAGGGGGTGAATCGCGCGAAACACAGGCCGAACCCGCGGTCATGGTTAGAGCGATGCCGCCTTTCGCCCGTTCGGCATGATAAAGCCGGTAGCGGTCCTTCGGCATGCCATCTTCGCTGTAGTTCGGTTCATGGGAGGTCGACATGATCCGGTTCTTGAGCGTCAGGTGCTTGAGGCGGAAGGGCTGAAGCAAAGGATCGCTGGAGCGGACGAGAGTGGTCATGCAAGGAACTTATAGCCCAACAACTTCGCCTGCAAAGTGCCGTCACCGTTCTAAGTTTTTGAAAACTCGGCGATACGCCTGGTGGTGTCCGGATCGAGAAAACTCGCAACCGTGGCGTCTGTTTCCATCTCGATGCTTCGCTTGAGGTCAACCGTGGCAACCCGATTGAGAATGTGCTTCATTGCCTGCAAGGAACGCTGCGAAAGCACCAACAGTTTACGCGCGACCGCGTGCGCCTCGCTCATCAATCTGTCATCGGGCACCACCCGCCAGGCGACACCCTTATCAAGCAGGGTCCGCGCGTCGTAACGTTCTCCAAACACCATCATTTCACGTGCGACGTGGAGGCCAGCCAGAGCCGGAAGCAGCGAGGTTACGCCGCCGGTAACGAACATTCCCCATTTCAGTTCCGGAAAGAAAGCCTTGGCGCTCTCGGCCCAGATGGGGAAATCGCAATTGATCGCCCATTCAAATCCGCCGCCAACCGCCCAGCCGTTGATCGCGCCGACAACAGGTTTTTCACCGAAGCAGATCGCCTCGGTCACACGCTGGATGGCGCGGATGTGGCCGCGCGCGGCTTCCTCGTTTTCCGGTTGAACGTGTTCGTCAAGATCGTCTCCAGCACAGAAGGCGCGGCCGGCTCCGGTCAGGATGATTACCTGTGTGCTCTCATCGGCATTCGCATCGTCGAAGGCGCGCGCCAACTCGTCGATGAGCGTCCGGTTCATCGCATTCAGGCTTTTCGGGCGATTGAGAGTGATCGTGCGGACACCGGCGGGCCCGGGTTCACTCAATATGGTCTCATACATGGGATGTCCTCAATAGCTGCGCACCACCCGGCGGGCTTTCCCTTCACTGCGCGGAAGCGACCGGGGCGGCAAGACGGTCACGCGCGCGCTACCGCCAAGCTGGCGCTTGATGGCGGATTCGAGTGCCGTGGCGATGCCTTCCGGATTCGCGCCTTCGCTGAGTTCCGCCTCCAGCGGCAGTGAGTCGTAGGGCGGAGGGTTTTGGAGCGTAATGCGGTATTCTCCCGAAAGCTCGCGGAACTGGCTGACAACGCCCTGCACCATGGCGGGAAACATGTTCAGGCCCCGCACTACAACCATGTCATCGGCCCGACCCACCACACGGAATTTCGTCATGCCGCCTGCGGCGCCGGTGATGGTGATAAGATCGCCGGTACGAAAGCGAATGAGCGGCTGACATTCCCGGGCGAGGTGAGTCAGCACCAGCTCTCCCGTCTCCCCTTCGCGCCACTTCCTTTGTTGCCCATCTTCGGGGCCTACGATTTCGGGATAGAGGACATCGGTGGCAACGAAATGCAAATCGTTCGAGGTTTCGCTCTGGCCGGCCATGATCGTGAGAACATCCGAGACGCCATAATTCGCGTTGCGGACCGCAAACCCCCAAACTTCCTCGAGACGGTTGCGAAAGGCGGCTTCGTCAAGGCCCGCCTCACCACCGAACAGGCCTAGCTTTAATCCAAGATCCCGGGGTTTGATGCCGGGAAAGCGATCCTCGATGATACCTTCGAGCACAGCGGGATAGGATGGCGTGCAGTGTATGGCGGTGACATGGAGATCGCGGATCACCGAGACGAGGCGTTCCGACGAGCCGACGCCGAAGGGTATCACCGTGGCGCCGCTCGCTTCGAGAATCGCATGGTCGGTATAGCCGCCCATCCAGAGCTGATAGTTGAGGCAGTGTACCACGCGATGACCCGGTCCCAGTCCGGACAACCGCATCGCCCGCGCTCCAACCTCGGCGAACATGCGCGCATCGGCGGCGGAAAGGGCGATGTTCATGGCGGCACCGGTGGAACCCGAGGTGCGATGGATGCGCGAGACGGTTTCGGGGTCCGCCGCAAGATAGCTGCCAAAGGGCGGATGGTCGCGCTGATCGGCGCGCAATGTATCCTTTTCGGTAAAGGGGAGGCCGGCGATCTCATCGATCCGGCCCGTCAGTCTCAGGGCGCGATAGAAGGTGGATCGATGACGAATATGCTCAGCCTGACGCGCCCAGCGTTCCTCCTGGACGCGAAGAATATCTGCTGGAGATTGCATTTCGAAATCTTACACCCGCTATGCGCCTGTGGCCATCGCGGGTCATACGACTGAGTGGCGAGCCGCCTTGCGCGTAAAGCGCGGGGGGAAGAAGTACTACGGCCCGGGAGATTCTCTGGCCGGGCCGCAGCAATCTTGAAAGTCTAATTAACCGTCGGTCGTATTGTCGTCGTCAGCGGGGGCCGGAGCGTCGCCGCCTTTCATGCGGTCGTGGCGCTTGCCATGTTTGGCGGGACGGTCATCCTTGCTTAGCACGCCGTCGTTGTTGCGATCCATTTCAGCCACGGTCTGGGATAGTGGGGCCTTGTATTCGTCGAGCGTTACCTGGGCGTCGCCGTCCCTGTCGAACTCCTGGAAGTCACGCACCATGCGGTCCTGTTGGGCTTTCAGCCACAGGCCTTTAAACTCTTCCAGCGACACGGTGCCGTTCTTGTCGGCGTCGAATTCGCCATGGCGCGCGGTCCGGTTGCGGTCGATTTCTTCTTGCGAGATTTTGCCGTCCTTGTTCTCGTCATAACGCTCGGCGAGCTGCATCACGGCGTGATGCCCACCGCCATGGTGCCAACCCCTGTTCGCATTGGCAAATCCGGCAATTCCGCCGATCGCCAGCAGGCCAACGGCACTGGCGGCAAGAGCGATTTTGGTTTTCTTCCGCATGAAACGTCTCCTCTTTGTGTGATTGCATTCGATATAAGGACGAAATTCTATCAAGGTTCCGTCTGTCACGGACATGAATTCCTCGTAAGGTAGGGGAATGGCATAATGATGACACTATCCGCTATCGAAGGACACGAATTCGCGCATCAGGTGCCCCAGGCTTTTCTTGGTCGATGCCGCTTGCGGCACGGGCCGGCACACATCGCGCGCAGCAAGGCCGATCCGCGCCGTCATGATGCCGTTGACCGCACCCTCGCCGAAACGTGCCGAAAGGCGGCCGAGCAGGCCTTTGCCAAGCATGTGCTGAATCAAATTATCCGAGAGAGCGAGCCCGCCG
>JBOHKD010000214.1:0-3445 GCA_050728895.1 Aestuariivirga sp. | reverse complement strand
CCCCACGATGGCCGGACGTAATTTCTTGTTTATCCCTGGACCGACCAATGTCCCGGAGCGGATCATGAACGCCATGCATATCTCGCAAGAGGACATGCGTGCCTTGGACTTCCCGAACTTCACGCTCCCGCTCTACCGGGATCTCAAGAAGATCTTTAAAACCAAGGACGGTCAGGTGTTCATTTTTCCGGCCTCGGGCACTGGCGGATGGGAGGCGGCGATCACCAATACCCTGTCCCCTGGCGACAAGGTGCTGGCCTCTGGTTTCGGTCATTTCAGTAATCTCTTCATCGATCTCTGCCAGCGGCACAAGATGGATGTACAGGCGCTCGAGGTCGATTGGGGCGAAGGCGTGCCGGTCGAGAAGTACGCCGACATTCTCAAGAAGGACAAGAACTACAAGATCAAGGCCGTGCTCGCCACCCATAACGAGACCGCGACCGGCGTCACCAGCGACGTACCCGCCGTGCGCAAGGCGCTCGATGAGGCGAAACACCCGGCCCTGCTCATCGTCGACGGGGTCAGCTCGATCGCGAGCATCGATTTCCGCATGGACGAATGGGGCGTGGACGTGGCCGTCTCCGGATCGCAGAAGGGCTTCATGTTGCCGACCGGCCTCGCCATCCTCTGTTTCAGCGAGAAAGCCTTGAAGGCCCGCTTGAGCGCCAAGTGCCCGCGCTGTTTCTTCGACATCGAGGACATGATCAAGGTCAACGTCAACGGCTTTTTCCCCTACACCCCGGCGACGATCATGTTGCGCGGCCTGCGGGCGTCGGTGGACATGCTGCTCGAAGAAGGCTTGAACAAAGTGTTCGCCCGCCATCATCGCATGGCCGAAGCGGTGCGCCGTGCGGTCGCGGCATGGGGTCTCAAGCTGGTCGCGAAGGAACCCAAGTGGCATTCCGATACCGTGAGCGCCATCTACGTGCCCGCGGGGTTCGACGGCAACGAAGTGGTCCGCCACGCGTACCGGCGATTCAACCTGGCGCTGAGCGTGAGTCTCGCCAAAATCGCGGGTAAGGCGTTCCGCATCGGTCACTTGGGCGATATGAATGAATTGATGGTGCTCACGCCGATCACCGGCGCCGAGATGGCCATGAAGGACCTCGGGATCCCGATTGAGCTCGGCAGCGGGGTCGCGGCGGCGCAGGAGTATCCGCGCAAGACCGCCAAGGACATCAAGAGCCTGAAGCCCATGAAATAGGGACTGGTTACTGTTCGTGGACAAAATTGAAAATCTATTGCCCGCGGTCTTGCCGCGGGTGCCTTAGCGATGGGGCGAAACCTAAATTGACTATTGAATTTTAGAAGCAGGGAAATATGAGTCACACACGATATGAACCCGCGCGTCAGCGCGTGCAGCGCAGCGAGCTTGCGGTACCGGGTTCGAACCCAGGCATGATCGAGAAGGCGGCCCAGAGCGAGGCGGACTTTGTCTTTCTCGATGTCGAGGACGCGGTCGCGCCCGATGATAAGGAACGGGCGCGAAAAAATATCATTGCCGCGCTCAACGATATCGACTGGAGCGGTAGCGGTAAGACCATCTCGGTACGCGTCAACGGTATCGACACCCATTACATGTATCGCGATGTCGTCGACATCGTCGAGCAGGCCGGACACAAGCTCGATACGATTCTCATCCCCAAGGCCGGCGTACCGGCAGACATCTATATGGTGGACGCAATGGTCACGCAGATAGAGATCGCCAAAGGCATCAAGCACCGCATCGGCCTCGAGGCCTTGATCGAGACGGCGCTCGGCATGGCCAATGTCGAGGCCATCGCGGTGTGCTGCCGGCGCCTCGAGGCCTTGCACTTCGGGGTGGCGGATTACGCCGCCAGTTGCCGCGCGCGTACCGTCAACATAGGGGGACTGAACCCCGATTATCCGGGCGATCAGTGGCACGCGGCCTTGTCGCGCATGGTGGTCGCCTGCCGGGCTTATGGGCTGCGGGCGATCGATGGCCCCTTCGGCGATTTCAACGATCCCGAAGGGTACAGGCTCGGCGCGCGGCGCGCGGCGGCGCTCGGCTACGAAGGCAAGTGGGCGATCCATCCGAGTCAGGTCGCGCTTGCCAATGAGGTCATGTCGCCGCCCGAGAAGGAGGTCACGCGCGCCAAGCGCATGTTGGCCGCCTTGAAGGAAGCGGCGAAGGCCGGCAAAGGCGCCGCGGTGCTCGATGGCAGGATGATCGACGCCGCCTCGGCGCGCATGGCGGAGAACATCGTCAATATCGACAAGGCGATCCAAGCCCGCCAGCGGGCCAAAACTAAGTCGAAGAAAAAGTAGCGGAGTTTGTTTCCGATGGACATTCATGAATATCAAGCGAAGGAGATCCTGAAAGACTTTGGGGTCGCGATCCCCGCCGGCGGGCTGGCCTACAGCCCCGAGCAGGCGGTGTACCGTGCGAAAGAAATCGGCGGTGAGAAATGGGTGGTCAAAGCCCAAATCCATTCCGGGGCGCGCGGTAAAGCAGGTGGCATCAAGGTCTGCTCCACTGACCATGAGATTTGGGAAGTTGCGGACGATCTGCTCGGCAAGCGCTTGGTGACCCACCAGACCGGTCCGCGCGGGAAAGTGGTCCATCGCCTGTACATCGAGGCGGCAACCGGTATCGAACGCGAGATTTATCTCGGCTTCGTGCTCGACCGCCAGTCGGAGCGCGTGATGGTGGTGGCGTCCGGCGAAGGCGGCATGGAAATCGAAGAAATCGCGATCAAGAGACCGCAGTCGATCCTGCGCCAATCGGTGGAGCCGGCGGTCGGTATGCAGGACTTTCAATGCCGGGAGATCGCATTCGGGCTGGGGCTGCCAGCGGCGATGATTAGCCAGGCGGTGACGACCATTCAAGGCTGTTATCGTGCGTTTCGGGATCTCGACGCCACGATGACGGAGATCAATCCCTTGGTGGTGACGAAGGATGGGCGTCTGCTCGCGCTAGATGCCAAGATGGCCTTCGACGACAGTGCGCTGTTCCGACACGCGAGTGTCTCCGAGCTACGCGACAAATCGCAAGAAGATCCTCGCGAGATGGCGGCGGCGGATCGGGGCTTGAGCTATGTCGGGCTCGATGGAAACATCGGCTGCATCATAAACGGGGCGGGCCTCGCGATGGCAACCATGGACATGATCAAGCACGCCGGGGGCGAGCCCGCGAATTTCCTGGACATCGGTGGGGGCGCATCCCCGGAGCGGACCGCCAAAGCCTTTAATTTGGTGCTCTCCGATGACAAGGTGCAGGCGATCCTGGTCAATATCTTCGCCGGCATCAATCGCTGTGACTGGGTGGCCGAGGGCGTGGTCCAGGCGGTTAAGAAGACAGAATTGAAGATCCCGCTCGTGGTGCGCCTATCCGGCACCAATGTCGAGGAAGGCCGCAAGATATTGAAAGACAGCGGCCTGCCGATCATCATGGCCGAGACCTTAGCGGATGCGGCCAACAAAG
>JBOHKD010000213.1:0-3446 GCA_050728895.1 Aestuariivirga sp. | reverse complement strand
AGCTGGTGCTGGCCGTCAACGACAGCGGCACCGGATTTCCCGCCGCCTTCATCAAGAGCGCGTTCGATCCGTTCACCCGCGCCGATGCGGGCCGCTCGCGCCGCAAGGGTGGCGCTGGCCTGGGTCTCGCCATTGTAAAGGGCGTGGCGGAAGCCCATGGCGGCTCCGCCATGGCGGCGAACCGGCCAGAAGGCGGCGCCGTCGTGACCTTGCGCATTCCGCAATAGCTCATCGCATTCTCATCTTCGGCTCACTGCCCCTTCATGGCGAGCCGGGCATCATGCTCATGGTTCAAACAAAGGAGAATCGTCATGACTGCCCAACGTACAAAGTGGATCGCTGCATCGGTCCTCGCACTTGCCATTTTCGCCGGCGGCACTGCCACTGCCGTGTCCCAGGAGACCGGAAAGCCTATTCCGCAGCCCATCATCGAGGGCCTGAAGGTCGCGCCCGACAGCGCGCGGATCGATCTTTTCCTTCCCAAATTCTCGAATCCCACCAGCATCACCAACCCTTGGTTTCCCATCTCGCAGCAGGAGTCGGTTCTTCTTGTCGGCGACGTCGATGGTAAGCCGTTCCGCACCGAGGTGACGCTTCTACCCTACACGCGGATCGTCAAGTGGGAGGGCGTGGAGATCGAAGCGGCGATATCGCAGTATGTCGCCTATTCCGGCGGCCGCATCACCGAATATGCGATTGACCTCTACGCTCAGGCCGATGATGGCTCGGTGTGGTACCTCGGCGAAGACGTGGCCGACTTCAAGGACGGCGTCATCATCTCCAAGGACGGCACCTGGCATGCCGGGATCGACGGCCCACCGACAATGATCATGCCGGCGGACCCGAAGGTGGGCAACGTCTATCGCTCTGAAAACTGGCCAGGTCTCGCCTTCGAAGAGGTGACAATCACGGCGGCGGATCAGACCCTCGAAGGGCCGTTCGGCAAGCTCAGTGGCGGCGTTACCGGCACCGAATTGCATTTTGGCGGCAGCACCGAAGATAAGCAATTCGCGCCTCGCTACGGCGAATTCTACACCGCCAACGCCGATGGCGACGTGGAAGCCCTGGCGATGGCGGTGCCTACGGACCGGGCGTCGGGCGCCATGCCGGCGGAGCTTACGCAACTTACCGGCTCGGCACTCGCCATTCTCAAGGCGTCGGGCGACAAGGACTGGAAAACCGCCGCGGAAGCCATGAAGACCATGAATACCGCCTGGAGCGGCGTGAAAGACACCGATGTTCCGAAGCTGGTGAAGCCGGTCCTGGCCGGTGCGATCGAAAAGCTTACGGCGGCGGTGGGGCAACGCAGCAGCGCAAAAGCGCGCAATGCGGCGATCGAAGCGGCCCGCTGGAGTTTCGATTTGCAGCTGCGCTACCGCAAGGCGACGGACATCGACATTGCCCGCCTCGATCTGTGGGCTGCGCAACTTCAACTCGACGCTGCCGCCGGTAAGGCGGGAGCGGTCAGGGGTGACACGTTCACGATGGTACTGGTCAAGGACCGGTTCATCCGCAGCCTCGATCCTGGAACGGCTCTGAAGATCAATCTCCTCTTCGGCGAGCTGCAACCCGCCGCGACCGACGAAGAATTGGACACCGCCGCCGAAACGGCGGGGAAACTGCGAGGCATTCTGGCCGGGCTTGCGCCGCAGAACTGACGGTCGCGCTCAACACACGGGGTCTGCCTGCTGTAGCCGATAGGGCAGACCCGCCTTTCTCATCGCCGGCTCACTGTCCCCTCACGGAACTTTCGCCATAACGAACGTGGTTCAATCAAAGGAGATACACTATGACATACTCGAACATCAGGCGGATTGCCGCCTCGGCCGCCGCGCTTGCCCTCTTGACCGGCGCGGCATCGATCCTTTTACCCAAAGCCAGGGCCGAGGATCCCGTCGTTCCGCTCAAGGAGGCCAAGCTCAATATCGAGCACAACGCCACCGACAACGACACCGGATTCCAGGGCGCCATCGACAGCGAAGGCTGGGAGAAGCTCACCGTCACCGGCCCCGGCGGCGAAGTGCTGTCATTCAATGGGCGCGGTAAGTTGGGCAGCCTTGGACTCACCGAGCTCTTCTTCGAAACGGTCGAGCCGGAGAACAAGGACGTGCCGATCGATGAGATGCTCGCCAAGCTTCCGGAGGGCGAATACAAGATCGAAGGGGCGGTCATGGAAAATGGCGAGAAGGGCGGCCGCACCGCTGGCACCGCTTGGCTTACCCACAATATTCCCGCCGGCCCCACCTTGGTGTCACCTGCTGAGATGGTCACCGTTCCCGCCGGTGATCTCGCCATGCGCTGGGAGCCGGTCACCAAGACGATCAAGGGAAACGACGTCAAGATCATCGCCTACCAGCTCATCGTCGAGAAGGATGAAGAGCCGCACAAGCACATGATCGGCAAACGGGGCCTGAGCATGTACCTGTCGGCATCGGTGACGGAAATCACGATTCCCAAGGGGTTTCTCGAACCGGCGACACTTTACCAATGGGAGGTTCTGGCCATTGAGGAAAGCGGCAATCAAACACTCTCATCGAGCGAATTCAAGACGCAGTGATCGAATTCCCCTGTCGGGCGCCCCTGCGTCCGCCGGCATCTCTCATCGCTTTCTCAGAATTCAGGTGGCATGGTTCTTGGCACGGGCCCTTCCGCGTTCACTTGTTCAGTTTGTAGGGTGATTGCTCCGATGAAAAACAACATTCCTGCGCGTCTTAGCTTCGCGGCCGTCCTGTTGATGGCAGCCTCGTCCCCCATTCATGCCGAGGACTGCGCGGCGCCTTGCCTTAGCTATGCGATTTCAACGGAACTTGAAGGGGACTGGTTCTTCAAAACCAAACCGTCAACCAATGAAGGCAGCGACATTGGACCGACGATCGATTTAGAATTCGCTTTCATGCCGGTCGATCACTTTAAGCTGGTGAGCGTCATCACAACCGAACCGGTTCTCGACCTCTTGCCCGGCGAAGACCGCGTGTTTTCGGACATTGGCACCTTTGTCCAAGAGCTTTACGCGGAACTGGACTTTGACCCTATCACGTTCCGTTTGGGCAAATTCGAGCCGGAGTTCGGGCTCGCCACCCACGAGCTTGACGGCATTTACGCCACCGATCTCGTCGGCAATTACGACAACGAGGAACGCTGGGGCGCGCAAAGTTCCCTCAAATTCGAGGCGATAGGTTTATCGCACGCCTTGACCGCCAGCGCATTCACCATCGACCGGACCATCCTGAGCGAGTCGCTTTTCACTAACCGCGGCCGCACGCGCCTGTCCGGCGGCGGGGCGGGCAATGCCGGAGGCATTGCTTCCTTCGCGGCTGTGCTCGATGGCTGCAAGGGCGCGGAGACGCCGGACTGTTATGCCGATGGAAAATTCGGCTATCGCTTGGGGATACGCCATCAGAAGGCCGGGCACCCGACGCCGGAACAGATCGATGATGACATCACGC
>JBOHKD010000212.1:0-3446 GCA_050728895.1 Aestuariivirga sp. | reverse complement strand
CGAAAGTCATGGGCTTTGACGCCGCGTCCGGAAAGGGCGCCATCGGAATGGTGGATCGCCAGCGGATGGCAATTGGCAATAGCCGATTCTTAGCCGAACTCAACATCGCCACCAGTGTTCTGGAGGCACAGGCTCAGTCGATGCGAAACGATGGGGCCACGGCGGTTTTTGTTGCTCTTGGCGGCAAACTCGCCGGCGTCATCGGCATTGCCGATGCTGTGAAACCCTCGACCCCGCAAGCCCTCGCCGCCCTTCGCGGTGCCGGAATGCGGATCGTGATGCTCACCGGCGACAATCAAACCACGGCGCGGGCCATCGCCAAACGTCTCGGCATCGCCGAGGTGGAGGCCGACGTGCTGCCGGATAAAAAGGCCGATGCCGTGGCCAGGTTCAAGGCGCAAGGCCGGATCGTCGCCATGGCCGGTGACGGCGTGAACGATGCCCCCGCTCTCGCCGCCGCCGATGTTGGCATTGCCATGGGAACGGGCACCGATGTCGCAATGGAAAGCGCTGGAGTGACTTTGCTTCGGGGAGATTTGATGGGCATTGTTCAAGCGCGAGCTTTGTCACGCGCCGTGATGAACAACATCCGGCAAAATCTTTTCTTTGCGTTTATCTACAATGCGGCGGGTGTTCCCATTGCGGCGGGGGTTCTCTATCCGGTGTTCGGCATCCTGCTGTCGCCCATGATCGCCGCCGCCGCCATGGCGCTATCTTCCGTCAGCGTGATCGCAAATGCGCTGCGGCTTCGCGGAATCTCCCTCGCCCTTGCGGGAATATAGCTACATCCCGGCCTGTTTGGGCTTCGTATCGTAATAGTAATTGGCCTTCTTGCCGTAGATCAGCCCGCGCAAAATACGGCGGACGGCTTCCGATTTGCGCAAGGGATCGACGATGGCCCGGAATGCGTCGTGGGCGAGGACCTTGGCGGCATCGAGCGCCGGGAACGTGCCCGGCGGTTTCTGGGCCAGGCCAAAGCGGCGCAAGGTGCCGTTCATCAGCCTGATCTTGTTGAGACGCAGCACCTCGGGCGTCTTCCAGGTCATCGCCATGGAAATCGAATAACTGGTTCCGGTGCTCACCCAGTGCGGCACCATGTAAGGCATGTGCACCGCATCGCCCGGCTTTAACGCATGCAGCGTGGCGCGGCTTTCGTACCAATCCTCGTAAGTCTGGTTGCGATGTTTCGAGGGCGAAATCTCCATCGCTTCCTCGGAGATCAGCGCACGGTCGTCATTATCGAAGGTGCGCACGAATTTATCGCCCTTGATCTGGATCAAGATGTTTTCTTCCGCATCCATGTGAAAGGGCGTGGTGGCGTTTGCCGATGAGATAAACAGGAAACCCTGCAAGTCGGAATAATCGCCGCGCTTCATGCCCGCCGCTTCATTGGCGGCTTCCACAAACGATTCAAGCAGGGCGCGGTATTCCTTGTCTTCATTGACGTATTTGATCACCATCCAGGCGTTGGCGGTCTCAATCGAGCGGATTACCTGCTCGGCCGGCATGTCGATCCGGGGCACGTCCTCGGGTTTGACGCCCACCGCCACTTGGCCCGAATTATATTCGATGCGGTCACGCGGCAGCGATTTCGCCAGTTCTACCAGACGCGGCAGCGCGAACAGCGGATGACCGGCGAGGCCATGCTTCAGGGTGAAAGGCATTTTGAGAAATTTCTGGCGCGCAATGGCGCGATCTATGGTCACGATATTCATGAGCGGTGTCTCCGGGTTATGGCGTGGAACAAGGTGCGGGCGAGGCCACGTGCCTTGCGGCGCAGGCTTTCGGCGGCAACGGTAAATGCAAATCGCGTTTGCCCCACATCGGCGGAGGCGATGAGAACATCGGCCATGGCCACGCGGCCGCGCCAGATATTGCCGATCATCGGATGATTGGGGATGGCGCAGGAATCGACAAGATCGAAGCCTCCCTCCTTGAACAGGTCTTGGGTTGCATCGAGGATCAAAAGGACGCCGGGCGAGAATTTGGCGAAAGCCTCGTCATAGGCAATCTTGCCGAGCCAGGCGCCCCGTCCTTCGACAATGGCGAACATGGTGGCGATGGCGCGGCCATCGTACATAAGCGACCAGAAGCGCAGTTTGCCTGCTTGATGAAGGCCCCGCGCCGCTTCGGCAAAGCCTACGGCCAGGGCAGTATCCGATTTGAGAGACGTGCCGCGTTTTCCCTTCCAGCCCGAGGCCTCAAGGTTCAAGAGATTTTGAACCCAGGGACCTACATCTTCGCCGGGTTTCAGGCTGAGGCTTTCCAGCCTCCCCTGCTCGCCAAGGCGGGCGCGCAGGCGGTGGTATTCCTTGCGGCGCTTGCGCTCGAAATTGCCTTCGAACCAATTTTCAAACGTGCCCGACGGCCGCAAAGCCGCGCGTTCCCAGGTGTCCAGAATGGCAAGGCGAGGGGCGGCGGCCTTTAATGTGTCCCAAAATGGGCCATGGGCGGGAACGCCGGTCAGCATGACGGGCCCCCGCTCATGCCGCAGGAATGCCGCAAGGGCCGCCTGTCCCAGATGCCGGTCAAGATGCGGCATCCCTGAGACACTGAGAGGTGTTACCCAGTTGGTGAGCAGCGAGGGTGGGAATCGCCGGCGTTTCACCGGCAGGGTTAATACAAGCTCGGCGCCGTCATGCACCGTTGCCAATTCGGCGCCTTCAAGATGTTTGAAAAGCGGAATCAGGAATTCCGGGGCATTGAGACCGGCTGGAACTAAGGCTCGCGTGGCAAGCCCGGACCAGCCGTTCCGGGCTTTTTCAGGCTCGGCACAGCGCAAGACATCAAGCAGTTGCCAATTTGCGACCAGCATGGCACCGGCTGTGCAAACCGGGTGCCAAGACTTCCTCTCCCGCTTGCGGGAGAGGAAAGGGGCCCATTGCGAAGCAATGGGAATGGTGAGGGCCTGTTTAGGTTAAGAATAACCCTCATCTTCCCCATGCCGCTTCGCGGGCATGGGTCCCCGTCTTCTCCCGTGAACGGGAGAAGACCAATCCTTAGACGTCGCTCTTGGCTTCCAGAACCTGGCGGCCCCGGTACATGCCGGATTTCAGGTCGATGTGGTGCGGACGGCGCAGTTCACCCGACTTCTTGTCCTCGACCCAGGTGACAGTCGGCAATTTGTGGCCCGAACGGCGCATGCCGATACGGCTTCGGGTCATCTTCTTGCGTGGAACGGCCATTTAACGAAACTCCATGAAAGTGGCGGGGCTTATAGCCAAGCTCAGCGCCCAAGACAAGCCAGATGGGGGCCGATGGCGTTCATGCGAATGAGTATCCGGTTGGCGATGGCGGAAACCCGCCTGGAAGGCTTGCCCGCCTTGCGCTTGATCGGGTTCGGCAACACGGCGGCGAGAAGTGCGGCCTCGCGCCGCGTGAGCTTGGCTGCGGGTTTTTTGAAGTGATGCCGGGCGGCTGCCTCGGCTCCGTAAACGCCGGGCGCC
>JBOHKD010000211.1:0-3447 GCA_050728895.1 Aestuariivirga sp. | reverse complement strand
GGCCAGAGCCCGGCTTGATGGAAGGATGGAACTTTCGCAAGGGAGAATTTACAGACATGCCTTCGACGTGCATATCCACGGTAGCTCGTTTAATCTTCGGATAGTTTTTTGCGAACCACGAACTTGCTAATTTCTTATCAAAAACTTGACCCTCCTTGAGGCAACTCGTCGCGAATTCTCTCATAAGTTCTTTTGTGGGCTTCAGATAAATTGACATCGAATTACCTCTTTTTTCTCCGCGCGAATATATCGCGCCATTGGTGAGCGTGTCGCAAAGAAAATAGAAGTACCTCACGCGTTCCGCGTAACACTCCTGATCAAGTCCGGGGGCAGGCTCCTGACTGCACAGAGTGGGGCTATCGCACATAAATAGGGCACGCGGAATTCCCCCTTTCCCCCCTCGCGGGGGAAGGGCGCGCGCGCGTAGCGCGTGACGGATGAGGGGGCCTTTCCGCGCCAAGGTTTGCGTCTATATGACTCGCGGACAGCCCCCCTCATCCGGCGCTTCGCGCCACCTTCTCCCGCGAGGGGAGAAGGGGAATTTTGCTTGCTGCATTCATAGGCGATTGCCCTGCTGCACAGGGGGAAGAATATAGAATGGCGGTTACTCCGTCGGAGGCTCCGGTTTTTTCACCGTAATCCGCAGGCGTTTCACGCGCCGGGGATCGGATTCGAGGATTTCGAATTCAAGCCCGCTGGCATGGCGGATGATTTCGCCGCGCGCCGGAACTCTTCCCGCCATTTTGAAGATGAGGCCCGCGAGCGTGTCGGTTTCCTCATCGTCCTCATCGGAGAGAAGATCGACGTTCAGCAATTGCTCGAGCTTGGCGATATCGACGCGGCCGTCGGCGACGAAAATTCTCTCGCCCGCGGGCTTGATCAAATTATCCTCGTCGGTGTCGTGCTCGTCGGAAATGTCGCCGACGATTTCTTCCATCAGATCCTCAATCGAAATCAAACCGTCGGTGCCGCCATATTCGTCGATGACGATGGCGAGATGGATGTGGCTGGCCTGCATCTTCACCAGAAGATCGGCGGCGGGCATGGAGGGGGGCACGAACAGGACTTCGCGGTGCAATCCGGATTGCCTGACGGTGGCGGATAATTCGGAAGCCGCAATCGAGAGGCCGGGGGATTTGGCGCTTTTGCGTTTTGTGCCCTTGGCCACCAGCCAGCCCATGAAATCCTTCACATGCACCATGCCGGTGATTTCATCGAGAGACTCGCGATAGACCGGCAAGCGCGAGTGGCCCGCCCCGATGAAGCGCTGCATCAGCTCGCGCATGGTGGCCTGGTCGTCAATCGCCACGATATCGGCGCGCGGCACCATGGCGCCATCGACGCGCAAATCTGAAAACTCGATGATGTTGAGCATCATCGATTTGGCTTCCTGGCCGAAGGCTTCGCCGGGATGGCGGGCGGCGTGAACCTTGATGGCGCCCTCGAGACTCTCGCGAAGGCCACGGCGCGCGCCGCCAAAAAGGCGGGCTTTTAATCTGCGCCAGAAGGCGTTGCCGGGTAGTTCGGGTCCTGGAGGTGCGTCACTGTCGGTCATGGGGATGGGAATATCCGAGTTCTTTCAAAATCTGCCTTTCCAATTCCTGCATCGAAGCTTCCCCGGCATCGGTCTGGTGATCATAACCCAAAAGATGCAGAAGCCCGTGCACAATAAGATGCGCCGCATGGTGCGGCAATGCCGTAGCTTGCGCTTGCGCCTCGCCCGCCACGACACCCCATGCCAGCACGATATCGCCCAAGGGTCTTGCTTCCCCCTCCGGCACCGGGATCGATTCCGCCGGAAAGGAGAGAATATTGGTGGCGTGAGGCTTGCCGCGCCATTGCGCATTGAGACGCGCCATGGTTGCGTCATCGGTGAAGAGGATCGCCGTCTCAAGATTTTCGTGGAGTGCGCCCACGCGCGCCACCGTCGCGTCCACGGCACTTCGGGTCAACTCGGCCAAGGCCGGAATGGACTGCCAGCCCGCATCGTCCACTTCGATCGAGACGATCATTTTCGGGGCTTGGCCGCCTTCTTGTCATAAGCGGCAACGATCCTGCCCACCAGCGGATGGCGCACGATGTCGGCATTGCTAAAGGCAGTGACGGCGACACCATCCACGCCCTTGAGCGTAGCTACCGCATCGGCAAGCCCCGAAGTGGCGCCGGGCGGCAGATCGACCTGGCTTGGATCGCCGGTCACTACCATGCGGCTGCCTTCGCCGAGCCTGGTCAAAAACATTTTCATCTGCAGCGGCGTGGTGTTCTGCGCTTCATCGAGAATGACAAAGGCGGAACTGAGGGTGCGGCCGCGCATGAAGGCAAGAGGGGCGATTTCGATCTGGCCTTCGCCCAGGCCCTTGGCCACGAGGGCCGCCGGCATCACATCGTAAAGCGCATCGTAAAGGGGGCGGAGATAGGGATCGACTTTCTCCTTCATGTCGCCCGGAAGAAATCCAAGCCGCTCGCCCGCCTCGACCGCGGGCCGCGACAATATCAGACGATCGACCTCGCCGTTCATCAAGGCTTCGGCGGCACAAGCGACGGCGAGATAGGTTTTGCCGGTGCCGGCGGGGCCAATTCCCAAGACCAGTTCGTTGCGGCGGATCGCCTCCACATATTGCCTCTGCATGGGAGTGCGCGGTGTGACCAGCTTGCGCCTGGTGCGCACACTGGAGCCCACATCCGTTTCCTGCACATCGGCGGTTTGCCGCATCCTGATTGCCCCTTCGACCTCGCCACGGGTGATCTCAACCCCGCGCCGTGCCCGCTCATAAAGCGAGATTAGCACATCATTAACCAGCGCGCGCGATTGCGCCCCGCCCCTGACCGCAAGGCGATTTCCCCGCGGAGTAATATCGGCGCCGGTCTTCTGCTCAATGAGCGCCAGATGCTCGTCATGTTCGCCGCAGACCAGCGAAAGCAGGCGATTGTCGTCGAAGGCAAGGGTCAGGATATCCGGTTCATCGGGTGTTTTGGCCGAGGCCAAGCGGGCCGCAGTGACAGGCGGGTTCAACGGCGCTGTGCTCCAGAATCAATCATGCCGAGGCTCCATAATGACCCGAAAGGCTGTTGGTTCCAACACCTGTTATATGGGTATGGATAATCTCGCCGATAAGCCCTGTATCGCCTTCCAGATGGACGGGCTGGAGATAGGGCGAGCGGCCCATGAGCTGGCCCACATCGCGGCCCGGTTTCTCGATCAGCACGGCAAGCGCGCGGCCCAGGCAGGTGGTGTTGAAATCCCCCTGCTGGCGATTGAGCAAGGCTTGCAGGACATGCAGGCGCGAGGTCTTCACCGCTTCCGGCACCTGGGGACGCTCGGCGGCGGGGGTTCCGGGACGGGGTGAATATTTGAAGGAATAGGCGCCCGCATAGCGAACCTCGCGGACGATATCGAGCGTCGCCTGAAAATCGTCATCAGTCTCGCCGGGAAAGCCGACGATGAAA
>JBOHKD010000210.1:0-3447 GCA_050728895.1 Aestuariivirga sp. | reverse complement strand
GCCAAAGTGATTCACGTAGATGAATCGGGGGATGCCAGAATATGCAACGACAAGAGTGGCCAGCTATTATCGGTGTTGCAATGTTTGCGCTTTTGGCCGTGGGCGGCGCCGTCTTCATGCTGGCGACAGGCCAAGTCCACGCCCCGGTGATCGTAGGCGTGGTACTCGTGCTTGCCGCCGGTCAGGCTGGTGCCCTGTTCTTTCAATGGACGCGCAACACCAACCTTGACGAGCGCCTGTCGGAACAGGGAGATAGGCTTCGCTCGCTGCCGGCGGAGATCGCAGCGCTTGGCGCTCGCATTGCCTGGGCGGAAAAGCAACTGGGCCAACTCATTGGCCGTCCCGCCGATCCCATCATTGAGGAAATGCGCGCCCTTCGCGACAGTGTCCAGGCACTTGCACGCGATGTCGGGAACAATCTGGTGCGCGCGCCGGAACCTCGCTCCGACCCTGCGCCCGTGCCCCGCAAACCGGCGGCGCAGTCACCGGCTCCCTCCCATGAGCGCCTTGATTTTCTGCTCGAGCCGGTTATCGAATTCACCACCGGCGCCACGGCCCACTACCGGGCCCGCGTCAATATGGTGAGCGGTCCGGGTGATGAAGTCCATCACAAGGAACTGCTGCGCAATGCCGATGCCGGAGGCGTCAGAGCGGCACTCGATATCCATATCGCGAAACTGGCGCTGCCGGTGTCGCGGCGCTTACGCAACAAGCATCCGGCGATGTGCCTGCTGGTGCCGCTGGGGGCCGCGACGCTCAAGAGGGATGAGGATCTGGCGCGCCTCATCGCCGTGATGGAGGATGAGGCAGGGGACGCAAGCGGTATCATCTTCGATATTACCCATGGCGATCTCGCAGGCTTGGATACGGCCGGTATCGAAGGTTTGGCGAGGCTCGGAAGGCTCGGCACCAAGATGGCCTTGTCGCAGATTTCGATTGCGGGACTCGATCTTGCATCGCTGCGGCAATTGGGCGTGCGTTTCCTCGATATCGAAGCCGCGAGCTTGAACGCGGGCTCGGGAGCTGCTCCGGTTTGGTCGGAATTTGCCCAGTTTGCCCGCGCCATGCGCTTCCAGATGATTGGCGGCGGCATTGTCTCGCCCGATCAGGCCGAAGCCGCCTCACGGATCGCGCGCTTTGGTTACGGACCTTATTTCGCACCACCCCGGCGGGTTCGCGCCGATGCCGGTCTGGCAGCCGCCACAGGCCGCACCGAGGCCGCCTGACCGTTCTCATGCAGGAATTGTCGGCGCGCTATCCGGTCTGGTTCTGCGACATCTGGGGGGTGGTGCATAATGGTATTGCGCCCTTTCCCTCCGCCATCGAAGCCCTGATTAAACATCGCCGGGGCGGCGGCACCGTTATCCTCGTCAGCAATTCCCCGCGCACGGCATCGGGCGTTGAACAACAACTGATAGAGGTCGGCATCAATCCCGCAAGCCATGACGCAGTGGTAACATCGGGCGATGTAACGCGCGCTTTGGTGGTGAGCCATGGAGGCAGTAAGGTCTATCATCTGGGACCGGCGCGCGACCAATCGATTTTCCAGGGCCTTGAAGTTGCCCAAACATCGCTCGCCCAGGCCAATACGGTGCTATGCACGGGCCTCTTCGACGACGCTCATGAAAAGCCCGAGGACTACGCACCACTTCTCAAGGAAATGCGGGCGCTGAAACTGACCATGATTTGCGCCAATCCCGACAAGACTGTTCGCAAGGGCGACCGCATTCTTTACTGTGCGGGAAGCTTAGCCGACGCCTATGCGGCGATGGGTGGTGAGGCCCTGATGGCCGGCAAGCCGTTTCGCCCGATCTACGACTTGGCGATGCAGGAAGCCGCGAGAACGCGCGGTAGCCCCGTTAGCCTTGATCGGGTGCTGGCCATCGGCGACGGGCCGGAAACCGACATAAGGGGAGCTGCCGCCTATGGCATCGATGCGGTTCTTGTTGCAGAAGAGATGAGCGATGTGAAGCTCGCCGTTCCCGGCGCCCGGATCGTTGCCACGATGCGCCGGCTTGCCTGGCCGTAACGAGGATATTGCGATGCGTTTGCTGGCCGCCCATGACGCGGTGCCCCAGGATTTGCGAGGAGCCGCCGTTGCCATCGGCAATTTCGACGGAGTCCATCGCGGCCATCAGAAGCTTCTCGAGGTAACGCGCGCAAAGGCAGTGGACGAAGGCAGGCCCTGGGGCGTGCTCTCGTTTGAACCGCATCCCCGCACGTTCTTCAAGCCGGAGGAGCCCGTCTTCCGCCTCACACCGGCAGCCCTCAAGGCGCGGCTCATTGCGGCACTTGGCGCTTCTTTCATGGTGGTGCTCGATTTCAACCGTGAGTTCTCGTCCCTGGAACCGGCCGATTTTGTCGTCCGCCATCTCGTCCACGGGCTCGCCGTCGGTCATGTCGTGACCGGTTATGATTTTCATTTCGGCCGTGGCCGCAAAGGCAGTCCATCCTCCATGGTCGAGTTCGGCGCCACCCATGGTTTCGGGGTCAGCATTGTCGACCAGGTGACCGACGAAGGCGATCTGCACTCGCCTTTCTCGTCAAGCTCGATCCGCCAGGCACTCCGCCACGGACATATGACCGATGCGGCACGTGAACTCGGCTATCATTGGACCGTCATGGGCGAGGTGGTAAGCGGCGACCGGCGCGGACGGACCATCGGCTTTCCAACCCTCAATATCGTCGTGGAGCCTGGTGCAGAGCCGTTCCGCGGCATCTACGCGGTTCGCGTGCGCGATGCCGCCCGAAAAGGCGGTGCGGCCTGGCAGGGGGCGGGATATTTCGGCGACCGGCCCACCTTCGATACCGGCCGCACTTTCCTCGAAGTCTATCTCATCGGATTTTCGGGCGATCTATACGGTAAAACTTTGTTTGTTGAATTTGCCGGCCTGATCCGGCCCGACCGGCGGTTCGATTCGATTGCCGAACTCAATGCCCAGATGCAAAAAGATTGTGCCGAGGCGAGGCTGCGGCTTGATAGGCTTGCCTCGGATAACCCGCTCAATGCCTATCCATTGGGCCGCTTGCAGCAGGACGGAATGCTTTAAAGTTTCCCCTGTGCCCGATCGGCCGCGGGATCGAGAAGTCTGTGCAGGTGCACGATGAAATAGCGCATTTGGGCATTGTCGATGGTCTCGCGCGCCTTGCGGAGCCACGCTTCATGGGCTGCCGCGTAATTGGGATAGAAGCCCACGACGTCGAGCGCCGACAGATCCTTGAAGTCCACGCTTTTGATGTCACTCAACTCGCCGCCGAAGACCATGTGGAGGAGTTGTTTCGTCATGGTGTCCTCAAGGCCTGAGTGATGGCGGCGTGGCGCTTGGCGCCAGCCGCGATCAGGCCGTGCTGCCATGTCTGCTCGCGGTTGTAAACATAGGCGCGGCCGGAAAGATCGCTGGTCAATCCACGCGCTTCCCGCACGATGAGATCGCCGGCCGCCAGATC
>JBOHKD010000209.1:0-3463 GCA_050728895.1 Aestuariivirga sp. | reverse complement strand
GCACCACCTTGAACCAGCCCTCGAGCGAGAACTGCCAGAACTTCACATCACCATAGTCGCCCTTCACCATGAAGGAGTAGAGCAGCATGATGAAAAGCGGGCCGATGGCGGCCAAAAAAATGATGACGAGCGCCGGCGCCGACAGCAGCCAGCGGTTCCGCACATCCTGGGCCACGGCTGCTTCGGCGGTTTCGCGTGCGCCAGCCATTCAGTCCCTCAAAACCTGCGCGGCTTTATCCTCGAATGCCACGCCGACCTTGCTGCCGGTTTTGAACTCTCCACTTCCGCCGTGGCTGCTCTGCTGGCGCAAGATGAATTCGGACCCGTCCTTTAGTTTGAGATGATAGTGGGTGTCGGTTCCAAAATAGACGATAGTATCCAGAATGGCGGAGAGCGTCGCCTTCGCCGCTGGCTTCACCAGCCTGGCATGCTCTGGACGGACCACAACTGTTACTCGGCCTTTTGGTGAAACACCCTCCGGAACCCCGGCGGTAATGGCCGGTCCTATGGCGAGCTTGACCTTCGCCTCACCAGCCATGGCGGAGACGATTTCACCCTCGAGGAAGTTGGTTTCGCCGATAAAATTCGCGACAAAACGCTCCGCCGGCCGGTCATAAACATCGCGCGGAGAACCGATTTGCAGGATTTTGCCCTTTGACATGACGGCGATGCGATCCGACATGGTGAGCGCTTCTTCCTGGTCGTGGGTGACAAAGATGAAGGTGATGCCGGTCTTGTGCTGCAGACGCTTCAGTTCGATCTGCATGTCCTTGCGCAATTTGTAATCGAGCGCCGACAGCGGTTCATCGAGGAGCAGCACTTTCGGCTGCGGCGCCAGCGCGCGGGCCAGCGCCACCCTTTGCTGCTGTCCCCCGGAAATCTGGCTGGTCTTGCGGTTCTTGAGCTCTTCCATGCGCACTAGGCGCAGCATTTCGCCGACGCGCGCATTGATTTCGGATTTCGGTTTGCCGAGCATCTCGAGGCCGAAACCGATGTTCTGCGCCACGCTCATGTGCGGAAACAGCGCATAGCTCTGGAACACGGTATTGACCGGACGTTTGAACGGCGGCAGGGGGGCGATGTCCTCGCCATGGAGGAGAATCTGGCCTTCGGTGGGGAAATCGAATCCGGCAATCAGGCGCAGCAATGTGGTCTTGCCGCAACCCGAGGGTCCGAGCAGCGTGAAAAACTCATTTTCGCGGATGGTGACCGACACATTGTCCAAGGCTGTGACAGTTTCCTGCCCCGCACCCTGAAATAACTTGGTAACGCCTTTTGCCTCTATGGCCGGTTGGCCTGCTGCCAAGATTGCCCTCCCCGGCGCCTCTGGAGACGCTCGACAAGCTATCCTAGGCACAACCGCAGGTTCTTGCCAATGGCGCCGATTCTGGGCATCCCCCTAAAAAAGTCGAGGCCCGTTGCCGGGCCTCGTTTCGTCAATGCAGTTAGGACGTGTTTATTTGTAAACTTTGGCGGCGGCGTCCAGCTGCGTTCCGCATCCGTCCATGTCGTTAGCGGCCATCTTTTCCTTGGCCATCTCCATTTCCTTCATGGCCATCTCTTTCTTCGACGCATCGGTCAGCGCTTCGACTTCCGCCATCATCATCGTGAAGGTGGCTTCGTCGCATTTGGCGTTATCCGCATAGGCCGGAGCGATCAGGGTAAGGCCGAACGCGGCCGCGATGAGCGTGGATTTCAACATACTTAGTCTCCCTAGGGTTTGGGGGTTTAATTACCCCTTCGACAAACGTGCATACAAGAAGTCGTTCCTGCCCTCACATCACGACTTCGTGAAGTATTTTCAAATCGACCAGCCGCCGTCGATGACGAAGGTCTGGCCGGTAACAAAGGCCGACTCATCGCTGGCGAGATATACCACCAGACTGGCAATCTCGGAAGCATCGGCCATGCGTCCCGTGGGCTGTCTTGCGATGAAGGAGGCTTTA
The DNA here is from genome assembly GCA_050728895.1 of Aestuariivirga sp. GTDB lineage: Bacteria > Pseudomonadota > Alphaproteobacteria > Rhizobiales > Aestuariivirgaceae > Aestuariivirga. The sequence goes on along the minus strand of JBOHKD010000209.1, from coordinate 1,517 downwards.
GCCTTCTCAAAATCGCCCTCGGCCTTCATGCGTTCCGTGAGCGATGGGCTTTCGACGGTGCCGGGGCAGATGGCGTTGACCCGGATGCCCTTTGCTGTGAAATCGGCGGCGAGCGCCTTGGTCATGCCAATGACCGCGGCCTCGGTGGCGCTGTAGACGAAACGGTTGGCGACACCTTTGATCGACGATGCCGCGGAGGCCATGTTGACGATTGTGCCATTGCCACGCGCCAGCCACCCCGGCATGAAAGCCTTCATCATGCGGAAATGCGCCTTGACGTTCAGATCGAAGGAATAATCCCAGGCCTTGTCGTCGGTTTCCATGATGGTGTCGGCATGAACATGGCCCGAACAATTGAACAGGATGTCGGGGACGCCCACGCGGCTAGCCGCGGCATCCACCTGATCCTGGATCAGCACGTCGAGCACGAAGGTTTCTATGCCGGGATGCTCATTCCGCAATAACGCGAGCAAGTCCTGGCGGATGTCCGTCGCCCACACCCTGGCGCCCTCCTGGGTCATGGCAATGGCGGTTGCCCGCCCGATCCCCTGCGCCGCCGATGTTATGATCGCCGTCTTGCCTGTCAGCCGTCCGCCCATGCACCTGGTCCTCGATCATCCGCCGGTTCTAGGGACCATAATCCGAATTAAGTACGAGATGGGAGCCTATGTTCGATCTTGACGGCGGAAAATTTGTCAATCACGGCGGTGTCGGTCGTGAGATTGGAACTGATAAATTTGAACGATCAGGCGCGAGCCCCCACGGGCTCGTTGCGAGCACCCGGAAACCGGAACGGCAGCCATATCGCCGCTATCATGCCTTGTCCCTGGGCACTCTGGAACAACAGTTCCCCGCCATGCGCCTCGACGATGGATTTGGCGATTGGCAAGCCGAGGCCAAGCCCATCGACCGGGCGGCCATAGCTCATGTCGTCTTGCACAAAAGGCTGCAGGCAATCGCGCAATTTGGCCGCACTCAATCCCGGGCCTTGATCGTGCACGGAGATGACAACCGATCCGTCCTCCTTGCCGTGAACCCTAATTTCCACGGTCCCGCTGTCGGGCGAGAATTTGATGGCGTTATCGATGAGCTTGAAAAGCGCCTGGCGCAGCAAGCGCGGATCGCCGGTGGTGCCAAGCGTGTCGTCGGGCTGGCGCACGACAACGTTGATGTTACGGTCCCGCATCCTGGCCTTCAATCCCACCAGGCTGTCGCCGACGAGTTCGCGCACCGGGATGGACGCAAGCTGTTGGCGCGATGGCCCCGCCAGCGCCTTCGAGAGGAGAAGGATATCGCTGATGATCGCATTCAATTTTTGCGCCGCGCCGATCACAAATTGCAATTGTTCCGCTTGCGCTGGATCGACCTTTTCCTTGAGCGCAGCCCTGAGCACGCCGGTCAATCCGATCAGCGCCGTCAATGGCGTTTTCAGTTCATGACTGAGCACGTGGAACAAGCCGTTTTTGAATTTGCTCGCCGTCACCGCCTCGATCTGGGCCTGCCGCAGGGCCCGTTCG
>JBOHKD010000208.1:0-3479 GCA_050728895.1 Aestuariivirga sp. | reverse complement strand
CCCGGAAGACGAAGCTCGTCAATACCGGCCCGTCGCCGGGCGCGGCTTCCTGCGGCGTGGCCGAGAGCACGAGGAAGCGCGTCGTGTTGTGGTCCTCGTCCTCGATGTCGTTGCGGACGATTTTCAGCCCGTAGATCTTTGCCGCCAGTTCGCTGGCGATCACCGCACGGGCGGGATCGCCGCTTTCCGAAAGCTGGCGCGCCGCACCCGCGGTGTCGGCGGCAACGACGGGCTTGAGCTTCAGTTCACGGATGATTTTCCGGCATTGGCCCAAGGCGTGCACATGGCTGTGGACGCTGGCAATGCGCGCCAGATCCGTTCCCGGCACGATCATCAACTGGTGACGCACGCGCAGGAAATGCTCGCCCACGATATGGAGATCGGCGCGCGGCATCAAATGATGGATGTCGGCAACACGGCCCGCCACCGAATTCTCAATGGGGATCATGGCAAGTGCCGCCTCGCCGTCCTTGACCGCCTGGAAGGCATCCTCGAAGGTGCCGCAGGCCAGCGGCGCGTGGCCGGGATAGGCCTCGATGCAAGCGATGTGCGAATTGGCGCCGGGCTCGCCTTGATAGGCAATTTTGAGTGTCATGCGGATTGCCTCAACATTTGACGGGCGATTTCAAGATCGGCGGGCGTGTCGACACCTAGCGGCACCGTGTCGACGCGGACTACAACAATGCTCATGCCATGGTCGAGTGCCCGCATCTGTTCCAGCTTGCGCTCGGCCTCGCGCGCTGTGACGGCCAAGCCGACGAAGCGGTCCAGGGCGGCGCGCCGATAGGCGTAAATCCCGATATGGTGCCAATAGGGGGCGGCATGCTCGGGTCCGATATGGCGCACGAAATCCCGGGCGAAGGCTACTTCGCGCTCCTCGCTCAAGGGGGCGATCGCCTTGACGATATTGGGATTGGCAAGATCGGCAAGACTCTCGATGGGTGCCGCGATGGTGGAGATTTCCGCCTGCTCGTTCCCCAGCCCCGCCAGACAGCGCTGGATCGAGAGCGAATCGATGGTGGGAAGATCGCCCTGCAGATTGACCACGAAACCGAAGCGGTGGCCGCCCGGATCGCGTAAGCGCAACGCTGCCGCGATACGGTCGGAGCCCGAAGGCAGGGCGGGATCGGTAACGATGGCATCGCCACCGGCTGCACGGATGGTTTCAGCGATTTCGTTTTCAGCCGCCGCCACCAGAACCTGGCCGACATTGGCGGCCAGGGCGCGCCGCCAGACATGAACGATCATCGGCAGGCCATGAATATCGGCCAAAGGCTTGCCGGGCAGCCTGGTGGAGGCCATCCGCGCCGGGATTATGACGATGGTATTCTGGTTTTCTATCATGGGTTTGGTTCAAGGCGCGGCAAATGCTCACGCCGTCTTATACGTATTGCGGTGCGCGTGAGAAACAATTAGTTTCCGCGCCAATTCAGGGGGGCAAGGGGTTACGCCGGCCGATGGACAGCTTTGAATTCAACAAGATTGCCGGTGCCGTTCTCGGCACGGCGCTGATGGTTTTCGGCCTCAAGGGCGTGGCCGAAATCGTTTATCATTCGGAAAATCCGGAAAAGCCGGGTTTCGCCGTCGAAGTGGCAGATGCCGCTACGGGCGGTGAAACGGGCGGCGGAGAGGTTGCCGCAGTTTCCTTGGGAACACTGCTTGCCGCGGCAGATCCCAAGAAGGGCGAAGCGGCTGCTAAAGCTTGTGCAGCCTGTCACGTTTTTACCAAGGACGGCCCCAACAAGGTGGGCCCGAACCTGTGGGATGTCGTGGGAAGGCCGCCCGCCGCCGCTCCGGGCTTTGCCTATTCCGATGCCATGAAGGCGAAAGCATCCGAGACCTGGACTTATGAGGCGCTCAACGACTTCATCAAGGGCCCCAAGGCGGCGATGCCCGGAACAAAGATGACTTTCGGCGGCCTCAAGAAGGATACAGCGCGCGCCGACCTCTTGGCCTATCTCGCCTCGCTCTCGGATGCGCCCAAGCCCTTCCCTGCCCCGTAACGGCCTCAATGCTCTCCAAAAATTAACTCCGGCGACCTCTCGCCGGTGTTTTCTTTTAGGTCTGCAAATGCGTATCTATCTCTACAAATCAGATCAGGAGTGCAGCCGCCGATGAGGTTTACCCGCCGGTCCCTCCTCAAGCTTGCGGGCCTTTCGCCGCTGGCGAAAATCATCGGCATCCAGATCGCCCACGCCGAGGACCGCGAGTTCCGCCATGCGCTGACGCTATTCAGCGACATCAAATATGGCCCCGAATTCCCGCACTTCGACTATGTGAACCCGCAAGCTCCCAAAGGCGGGCGCGTGCGCTTTGGCGTGACCGGCTCCTTCGACAATTTGAACCCCTACAGCTTCAAGGGCGAAACCGCGCCAGCCGCCACCAATGAGACACTGCTCACTTCCGCCCTCGATGAACCCTCGACCGAATACGGCCTCGTCGCATCGGCGGTCTGGCATCCGGAAGACCGTTCGCAAGTTGTCTATCGCCTGAGACCGGAAGCACGCTTTCACGACGGCAAGCCGATGACGCCGGAGGATGCGATCTGGAGTATGGAAGCCTTGCGGCAATCCCATCCCTTCTACAATTCCTATTACAAAAACATCACAAAAGCGGAGCAGACGGGAGATCAAGAAGTCACTTTCATTTTCAGCGAAGCGGGCAACCGCGAACTGCCGCTCATCACCGGGCAACTGCCGGTATTGCCAAAGCACTGGTGGACGGGCACGGACGCCAATGGCAAGCCGCGCGACATCAAGGAGACGACGCTTGAAGTGCCGCTCTCTTCGGGAGCCTACAAGGCGGTGGAGGTGAAGACCGGAGTTTCGGTGAAGCTCAAACGCGTTACCGATTATTGGGGCAAGGATTTGCCCGTCAACATCGGCCAGGATAATTTCGACGAGATCGAATATATTTATTTCCGCGATGCCAATATCGCCTTCGAGGCCTTCAAGGGCGATCAGTTCGACTGGCGCGTCGAGACAAGCTCAAAACTGTGGGCGACGGGATATGAGTTTCCGGCAATCAAGCAAGCCCGCGTGATCGCGGAGAAGATTCCGCTCAAGCAGGTGGAAGGCATGCAGAGCTGGGCCTTCAACACCCGGCGCGAGAAATTCAAGGACGCGCGCGTGCGCCGGGCTTTCAACTTTGCCTTCGACTTCGAATGGTCCAACGCCAATCTTTTCTACGGCCAGTACACCCGCTCGCGCAGCTATTTCAACAATTCCGAAATGGCGGCCAAGGACCTGCCCGGCCCCGAGGAACTGGCGATCCTCGAACCGCTGAAGGACCGGGTTCCGGCGGAAGTTTTCACCGCCGAATATGTGAACCCCGTCAACACAACACCACAGGATCGGCGCAAGAATTTGCGCGAGGCCTCGCGACTGCTCGCCGAAGCGGGCTGGAATGTCACCCAGGACGGCTCGAAGTCGGTACTGAAGAATGCCAGGGGCGAAAGGCTGGAGGCCGAATTCCTGATC
>JBOHKD010000207.1:0-3492 GCA_050728895.1 Aestuariivirga sp. | reverse complement strand
GCGTATACACTTTGGCGGAACATGCTCTAGATTGCGAAGCATTCCGTTCATGTCGTGATCTCCGTCGCCATTCGAATTATCCGGTCAGGCTGCGCGCCAGCCAGACGATTCCCACACCGAGCGCTATTGCCGAAACACCGCCCATGCGCAACTGGTCGTCGGTCAATTCCTGCATCGTCCGCAGCATGCCTTTCAGATGCCCCGGAACCAAGGCATAAAGAAGACCCTCGATCACAAAAACGAGGCCGAACGCCATCAGGAATTCCACCGTCATTGCGCAGGCGCCGGCTCCGCCTGGCGTGGCGCCATTGCCCCGAAGTATTTGAAGAATTCCGAGTCCGGGCGCAGCACCAGGGTCGTTCCCTTGTCGGCGAGGCTTTTGGCGTAGGCCTGCATGGACCGGTAGAAGGAATAAAACTCCGGGTCCTTCTGGTAGGCACTGGCGAACACCCGGGCCCGCTCCGCATCGCCGTCGCCGCGGATGATTTCCGACTGGCGGTTGGCGTCGGAAACCAGTTCCAGCGCCTTGCGGTCGGCTTGTGCCTTCATCTGGATATTGAGCGCCTCGCCCTTGCCGCGCAGATCCTTGGCTTCGGCCAAGCGTTCGGACTTCATGCGCTCATAGGTGGCTTCCAGCACTTCCGCCATCAGGTCGGTGCGGCGAATGCGGACATCGACGATCTCGAGGCCCAGCGTCTGGGCTTCGCCCCGCACCTGATCGCGAATCTCGCGCATCATTACGTCGCGGTCCTTGGAAAGCGCCGCTTCGAAGGTACGCTTGCCGTAGGTCTGGCGCAGCGCCGCGTCGAGGCGGGTTTCGATGCGGGCGCGGGCGAGATCGAGATCGGCGCCCACGGTTTCACGGAACTTCTGGGCATTCATGATACGCGCCAGCGTCACCGTGTCGACGAGATAGCGCTGCTTGTCGGAGACTTGCACCGCCTTGTTGTCGGAGTTCCACATGAACGTCCGGTCCTCGATGCGCACCTTCTGATCGGCGATGGGCACCTTGAAGTAAAGGCCGGGGGTCTCGATGATGCGGTTGACCTGGCCGAAGCGCATGACCAAGGCTTTTTCGCGTTCATCGACGGTGAACAGCGACATCCAGGCAATCAGCAGCAGGCCCGCCAGCACGGCGATCGAAACGGTTCTGAGCGCGCTCATTGTTGCGTGCCTCCGGTTGGCTTGGGATTCTCGATTGCGGGCAGCGGCAGATAGGGCACCACGCCCTGGGCGTTCTTGTCCTGATCGATCAACACCCGGTTCGAGTGGCCGATCACCAGTTCCATGGTTTCGAGGAACAGGCGCTCGCGGGTTACATCCTTGGCCTTGGCATATTCGGCATAAACCTTTTCGAAGCGCTGCGCTTCACCCTGGGATTCGGCGATCACCCGGGCCTTGTAGCCCTTGGAATCCTCGATGATCTTGGCGGCCTGGCCTTCGACACGGCGCAATGTCTGATTGGAATATTGCTCGGCCTCGTTGATCAAATTCACCTGGTTCTGTTTGGCGCGCTGCACTTCCTCGAAGGCATCGAGCACTTGTGCGGGTGGATCGACGTTTTCGAGTGCCAGCCCGGTGATCTTGATCCCGGCCTTGTAGCTGTCGAGCGTGCGTTGCACGATTTCGGTCACCTGATCCTGGATCGCCAGGCGGCCCGTGGTCAGCGCCTCGTCGGCGGGGGTGCGGCCGACGATCTCGCGCATGGCGCTTTCCGAGACGGCGCGAACCAATTTGTCCTGATCGGCGATATTGAAAAGGAACAGGTTTGGATCGGAGATCTTCCACAACACCTTGAATTTGATATCGACCATGTTTTCATCGCCGGTCAGCATCAGGCCCTCATCGCCCGCGTCGCCGATTGAGGTTTGGTTCTCCGCCGCCACCGGCAACAGTTCCATTTTTTCGATGGGCCACAAAACAAAATGCAGGCCGGGAGTAGCGGTGCGCGTATAGGCGCCGAGACGAAGCACCATGCCGCGCTGATCGGGTTGCACCTGATACACGCTGTTGAAGAGGATGAAGAGCGCCACCAATCCGGCCGGCAGCAGCCATGCCGCCCTGCCGCCCGTGGGCCAAATGTTGCGGAACTTGTCTTGCCCGCGCCGCAGCAATTCGTCGAGATCGGGCGGCAGATTGGGCCCGCGCGGACCCCCGCCTGACGGTTTGCGGGGCCCCTGGCCCCAAGGTCCCTGCCCCCATGGACCCTGATTTCCCCCGCCGCCTTCTTTGTCCCACGGCATCGTTTGCCCACCTGTTCTTTATGTGTTGATTTGCATGTCGATATAGGAACCTTGGCCGCAGATGTCCATCTTGCTGGAATGACGATACCCCCTTTTTCCGTCACCCCGGCGAAAGCCGGGGTCCATGACAGACGTGGATTCCAGCTTTCGCTGGAATGACGGAATTAAGATTATGGGTTAAGATGACTTACGGTCGAGCGTGCGCAAAATGAAGGATGCCGTATCGTTCGGCCCCTTTTCATGCACTTCGCGGGCGGTCTCGCGCCACATTGCAGGTGCCAGTTCGGGAAAGAATGTATCGCCCGCAACGGCGAGATCGACTTCCGTAAGGTACACACGATCCGCCAGCGGCAGAAACAGGCGGAATATCTCAGCCCCGCCAATGACGGCGATCTCCTCTGGCGTCCCGGCCCTGGCAATGGCAAGCGCCCTTTCCCTATCCGCCGCGATACGGGCACCGGGTGCGTCATAATCGGGCTGGCGCGTGATAACGATGTTGGACCGGAAGGCCAACGGCCTTTTCGGCAGGCTCTCCCAGGTCTTGCGTCCCATAATCACCGGTTTCCCCATGGTGATCTGTTTGAAACGTTTAAGGTCGGAGGAGATATGCCACGGCAGGGCTCCGTCCCGCCCTATGACCCCGTTGCGCGAAACCGCCACGACAAAGACGATGCGGCTCATTGCGCCAGCCTTTCCAGCGCCTCGCCGGAAACCCGAAACACCGTCCACTCATCCTGCGGTTCGGCGCCCAGGGATTTATAGAAGGCAATGGAAGGCGCGTTCCAGTCGAGCACCCACCATTGCAGGCGGGGCAGACCATCCGTGACGCAGCGCCGGGCCAGATGCCTAAGCAACGCCTTGCCGATGCCATGTCCCCGCAATTCCGGCTCGACGAACAGGTCCTCGAGATAAATGCCGGCTTTGCCGCGAAAGGTCGAGAAATTATAGAACCACAGCGCAAAGCCCGCCGGCTTCCCCTGCCAGAAAGCTAGATCGCAGAAACAGCGCGGGTTCACCCCGAACATCGCCTCGCTTATATCGGCTTCCGTCGCCACAACCTCATGGCCCAGCTTTTCGTAATCGGCGAGCTTGGCGATGAAGGTGAATACCAGCCCCGCGTCATCCCGCTCGGCTTGCCGGATGGTGAGGCTCATGGAGCAATCGCCGCAAAGATCAAGAGCGCGTAGGTGGTGTTCCACACGGCATGGCAGGCTATCGTCACCCACAGGCTGCCGAAGCGGTAGAGCAT
>JBOHKD010000206.1:0-3492 GCA_050728895.1 Aestuariivirga sp. | reverse complement strand
AATGCGGTTCAGCATTGGGTTGTTCCTGTTTGAAAACCGATTACTCCACCGCCTTTTGGGCATAACCAAGACGTTCGTTGAGCCGGTCGAGGAGGGAGCGTGCCGCCTCGGGGATCACGGTACCCGGTGGAAACACCGCTGCCACTCCCATGCGAAGCAGTGCGTCCACATCCTGCGGCGGGATGACGCCGCCGACGGCGATCAGAATATCCTTGCCCCCGGCCCGTTCCAATGCCGCCCTGAGCGGCGGAATATGGGCGAGATGGCCCGCCGTCAGCGAAGATACGCCCACCACATGCACATCTTCCTTTACCGCAAGCTCGGCCACTTCCTCGGGCGTGGCAAACAGCGCGCCGATCTTCACATCGAAACCGATGTCGGCGAAGGCCGAGGCAATCACCTTTTGCCCCCGGTCGTGCCCGTCCTGGCCGATCTTGGCCACGAGAATGCGCGGTGCCCGCCCCTCGGCTTCCTGGAAGGCTGCAACCGCGCGTTTCGCGGCGTCGATTGCGTGCCGGTCCTTAGGCGTTGCGCCGTAGATGCCCTTGACTACCCGCGTGACCGGTTGATGCCGGTTCCACACTTTTTCCAGCGCCAGCGAGATTTCGCCCACGGTTGCCTTGGCGCGCGCTGCATCGACGGCGGCGGCGAGGAGATTGCCCTCGCCCGTCCGCGCCACGAGCGAAAGTCGATCGAGCATGGCCTGGCACTGGACGGAATCGCGTTCGGCGCGCAGCCGCGCCAGTTTTTCGATTTGTTTCGCTCTGACCGCCGAATTGGCCACTTTCAAAATATCGATGGCGGTATCGCTTCCGGTCAAATATTTGTTGACGCCCACGACCGTTTGTTCGCCCATGTCGATACGCGCCTGCGTCCGTGCGGCGGCTTCCTCGATACGGAGTTTCGGAACCCCCGCTTCGATGGCCTTGGCCATGCCGCCCATCGCTTCGATTTCCTCGATATGGGTCCATGCCTTGGCGGCGAGATCGGCGGTCAATTTCTCAACGAAATAACTGCCGCCCCACGGATCGATGGCGCGGCAGGTTCCCGCCTCCTGTTGCAGAAACAATTGCGTGTTGCGGGCGATGCGGGCGGAAAAGTCCGTGGGCAGCGCCAACGCCTCGTCGAGCGAATTGGTGTGCAGCGATTGCGTTCCCCCTTGCGTCGCCGCCATCGCCTCGATGCAGGTGCGCGTCACATTGTTGAAAACATCCTGCGCGGCAAGGCTCCATCCGCTTGTCTGGCAATGTGTACGGAGCGAAAGCGAGCGCTCGTCCTCGGGCTCGAAACCCTTCATCAGCTTGGCCCACATGACGCGGGCGGCGCGCATTTTCGCCACTTCCATGAAGAAGTTCATGCCGATGGCCCAGAAGAAAGAAAGCCTGGGCGCAAACTTGTCGATGTCGAGCCCGGCGGAGATTCCGGCGCGCACATATTCCAAGCCGTCGGCCAGCGTATAGGCGAGTTCGAGGTCCGCCGTGGCACCCGCTTCCTGCATGTGATAGCCGGAGATCGAGATCGAATTGAACTTCGGCATTCTCTCGGAGGTATATTTGAAAATATCCGAAACGATCTTCATCGAATGCTGGGGCGGATAAATATAGGTGTTCCGCACCATGAACTCTTTCAGAATATCGTTCTGGATGGTTCCATTGAGCTTCTCTGGCGGAACACCCTGTTCCTCGCCCGCCACGATATAGAGCGCCATGATCGGGAGCACCGCGCCGTTCATGGTCATGGAGACCGTCATCTTGTCGAGCGGAATGCCATCGAACAGCGTGCGCATGTCGTAGATCGAATCGATCGCCACGCCTGCCATGCCGACATCGCCGGCAACGCGCGGATGATCGGAATCATAGCCGCGGTGCGTGGCGAGATCGAAGGCGATCGAAAGCCCCATCTGGCCGCCTTTGAGATTGCGCCGGTAGAAGGCGTTGGAATCCTCCGCCGTTGAAAAGCCCGCATATTGGCGGATGGTCCAGGGCTGGACCGCATACATGGTTGAGTAGGGGCCGCGAAGGTAGGGAGGGATGCCCGGATAGGTTTCGGTAAAACCAGGCGTGTCCTCCGCCGTGTAGGCAGGCTTGACGGCGATGCCTTCCGCGGTTTGCCAGTTCTCGTCCTCGCCCGCGTTAGCGGGAGAGGACAGGGGCCCAACGCGTAAGCGTTGGGAAAGGTGAGGGGGCGTGAGATTCGAAATTTCCTTGCTCACCCTCATCTCCCCGTCGCCTTGCGACGGGTCCCTTCTTCTCCCGCTGTCGCGGGAGAAGACAATTTGCGAGAAATCCGGAACGCGGTTCATCGCGGGGTCTCTACTTGCGCTTGCGGTTCAACAGGCAGGCGGTAGGCGCTCGTTCCAATCACCGGCAGGCTCCTGGCATTACTGCCATCGAGCTTAGGAAATTCGCCGCGCTCGGCATTCTGAAATACGCTCCATGCTTTTTCGCAAAGCTCGCCCGTCAAATGTTCCACATAGCCAGCGCCTGAAGCGGGATCGGCGACACGCCACAGATTGGCTTCCTCCAGCAGCACGCTCTGGATGTTGCGCGCTATGCGGCGCGCAAAACCATTGGGCAATCCTTGCGATAGCGAAAAAGGCAGTACACAGATCGAATTTGTCCCGCCCAGCCCCGCGCCGAACACCGCGGCACAGCTTCTGAGTATATTACTATAGGGATCGTGTGTCCCCATCATGCGCCAGCTCGTTTCCGCGTGAATGCGTAAGCTGGCATCGGGCAGTGAGCTTGCCTCCAGCACACGCCGCCACAACAGCCGTAATGCGCGAAATTTGGCGAGCGTCAGAAACATGTCCCGATCGGCTGCTAGCGTAACACCGATTGCCGATGGCTCGCTGGCACGCAGAAATTTGGTGGCGGTCGCCAGAACCATTCCCAATTCCTGCGCCTCGGTTGCCCCTTGTTCGTGGAGCGAACGTCCGTCGGCTTCGAGAAACGGCCCACGGAAACCTTGCGCCGCGAGACGGTTCACCAGCGCTGGATCGGAGAGCCCGAAGGAGATATCGAGCCGTTCGGGATCGATGGGCTGCCGGGCGATAAATTGCGCCAGCGCCGTAGCGGCTTCCGCATCTCCCTCCACGCGCAACGCCACCGCATGCAATTGAACGCCGCTAAGCACGCGCGCCAAATCTTCAACCGCGATGCCAAAGCCCCGCGCGGTTGCATGGCCCTTGCACACCAGCGTCAGTCCCGTGGCCCCATTGCCAAGATCGTCCAGGGCTTGGGAATTCGCCTTGTGGGCATCCGGGTGATCGACGCGCGCCTGCACGGTCCATGGCGCTGCAACGGCGGTGCCCGCGCGCGGGCCGTCAATCCGCCCATAAAGCGGCTCGATCCTTATGCCGTCGCTGGTTGCCGATACCAGTTTCTGCTCGAAGCTTGCTCCTTTCAGAACGGCGTTCACGCGCTTTAACCAGTCTTCACGCGCGGCAAGTGGAAAATCGGCGCTCATACGTAGCTACCCAGGCCCGGAATG
>JBOHKD010000205.1:0-3521 GCA_050728895.1 Aestuariivirga sp. | reverse complement strand
GATTACGCGGATTACACGGCCGCCGCGGATTTGCTCGACCGGCTCGAAGGCCGCAAGCCTTCGACCGGGCCATCCGGCCTCGCGTCTGGCATGTCCGGCTCGCCGTTTCTGGAAGGGCCGACCGTGGAAGTCGCTGGCGCCGCGCTGCAACAGCGGGTTGTTGCGGCCGTCGGGGATGCCGGCGGGAATGTGCTGTCCTCACAGGTCGATTTGCAAGGATCGCAAGCCAACCAAGGCTACGTCAGCCTCTCGGCAAACTGCGAGATCGGCCAGGGCGCCTTGCAGCAGTTGCTTTACGATCTAGAATCGGGAATGCCGTTTTTGTTTATTGACCAACTCGTGGTACAATTGCCGCAATCGAGTGGCGGAGCAGGCGTTGAGACGGAAGCTGCGCGGATGCGCGTGCAAATCGATGTCTCGGGGCAATGGCAGGTGACGAAATGATAAGGCTTTGCGCTTGCGCGATCGTGGCAATGGGTGCTTTTTCCGTGAACGAAGCGATCGGCCAGGCGGCCGGCGCGACCCTGCGGGAAAAGGCCGCGGGTCAGACCAATCCTATCACGGAGCAACTCGCTGCCGCCCCCACGGATGCGGGAGCGCGGCAGCCCGAGCCTCGCGGCAATCCGCTATGGGGGATTCCAATAGGGGCGCTCGACGCCACAAGGGAACGGCCGATTTTTTCGGCGTCCCGGCGGCCGCCCATGCCGCCGGTCGTGGCCGAGCGGGTAGCCGTGGCGCCGCCTCCACCCAAACCAGCGGAACCCGAGCAGCCGCTCCTCACCCTCGTCGGAACCGCGATCGGCAACCCCAAGAATGTCGCGGTTGTGCTCGACCGCACCACAAGAACTCTCGTTCGTCTCCATGTCGGCGAAGCAGTCTCGGGGTGGATTCTGCGCTCGGTCGAGTCGCGGACGATGACCGTCGAGAAAAATAGCCAAACCGTGACCGTGGCTCTACCGGCGCCCGGCTCGGTGCCGGCGAATCCGCTGCCTGTTGCGCAAGCTTCCGGGGTCGCCCGCGAGTTTTGAGCGTGCCCCGGTTCCGGAACGCCGTGGCCTAAATTCGGCATACATTGCCGAAATCGCGGGGTCATAGGCCTAAGCCAGACGGCGTCGGTAACAACGCCATCTTGCTAGTAGCCCGCTTCAACGAAGTTGAAAGGATTTAATGATTCGCTTTGGTCGCGACCCTAGCGACGGAGGCGATCATGGCTGCGAAGGAAATTAGCGTAAAGAAATATGTTGTGCGGTTGAGCTGCGGCGAACGTTCGCTGCTTGAAACGATGATCCGGAAAGGGAGCAACCCGGCGCGGCGCCTGCTGAAGGCGCGGATCTTGTTGAAGGCGGACGTCTCGGAAGCCGGCGAAGGGTGGAGCGACAACCAGATCATCGAGGCTCTGGCAACCAGCGCATCCATGGTTTACCGGGTGCGCAAGCAACTGGTGGAAGACGGCGTCGAGGCCGTGCTGAGCCGCAAGCCACGCGCCACGCCTAGCGTTCCCCGGATTTTCGACGGCGAGAAGGAAGCCAAGCTAATCGCTCTGGCTTGTTCCGAGCCCCCCAAGGGCCGTGCACGCTGGACATTGCGGTTGTTGGAGAACAAGGTCGTGGAACTGAACATCGTCGATCGCGCCAGCGACAGCACGATCGGGCGGACGCTCAAAAAAACATTCTCAAGCCGCATCTGAAACAGCAATGGGTCATTCCGCCGGAGGCTAACAGCGCATTCGTAGCCGCCATGGAGGACGTGCTGGCTGTCTATACGCGCGCTCATGACCCGGATTGTCCTGTGGTCTGTCTCGACGAAACCTCAAAGCAACTCGTCGCCGAAACGCGCGTGCCGGTTCCGATGAAGCCAGGACAGCCCGCGCGGTCTGATTACGAATATGAGCGTAACGGCACGGCTAATCTGTTCATGATGTTCGCGCCTCTCGAAGGCTGGCGGCATGTCAAAGTCACCGGCCGTCACACCGCCGTGGATTATGCCCACACGCTGAAGGATCTATCAGACAGCCACTTTCCGGATGCCCGGAAAATCATTCTCGTGCAGGACAATCTCAACACCCACAAGCCAGCTTCACTCTACGAAGCTTTTTCTGCCGCCGAAGCAAGGCGGCTCGTCGAACGGTTCGAATGGCATTACACGCCAAAGCATGGCAGTTGGCTCGATATGGCGGAATCCGAACTCGGCGTCCTTTCGTCCCAATGCCTCGATCGCCGCATCCCGGACAAACAAACCCTCATCAATGAAATCGCCGCTTGGGAAAAGGATCGAAACGCCAACCACACCAAGGCCGATTGGCAGTTCACCACACCCGAAGCACGTATCAGACTCAAGCATCTATACCCGTCAATCTGACTGAATCGGGCCACTAGCTCTTCTTGCGAAAGGCGTCGATCGAGACGACCTTGGGTTCGCCTTTTTGCGGCTTTGCGGCCGCCCCCTCGGCCTTGGCCACTTCGCTTGCTTTCTTGGTTTGCTTTGCCGGCTTGGCTTCCGGCAAGGCCAAGGGTTCCAAAACGCTCACGGGCGCCTTTTGCGGCGGCGATGATCCGGTATCGCTGACGCCGGCCGCCGCGTCCTCGACCGCGAACTGCAACTCGAATCCCACGGACGGATCGGCAAATCGGGTCACCGCATCGAACGGGATGAGCAGCATTTCCGGAATATTTTGGAACGATAGACCGACCTCGAAAGCCTCTCCGGTAACGCTCAAATCCCAAAACTGGTGTTGCAGCACGATCGTCATTTCGTCCGGATATTGCTTGCGCATCCGCGACGAAAGCCGCACGCCCCGCGCATGGGTGCGAAAGGAGATGTAAAAGTGATGCTCTCCCGGAACCCCATCGCGCGCCACATCGGAAAGAACTTTCCGCACGACGCCGCGCACGGCGTCCTGGACAAGAAGATCGTATCGGATCAGGTCAGCCGCCATTCCACCCGCTCGCCTAGGCAATGTTGGACAAAATTCCCGACGCGAATATTTTAAACGCGACACCCGATCGGCGAAAGTGGAGGCTTCTGTTGCCAGGTGCCTCCGGACCCCGCCTTGAAGTGCTACCTCCAAGGGCTTAATTTCGGCACTATTACCGCATTACGCGGCAACAGCCACCGGAGCATAGTTGTCATTAGCAACTATAAGTTTCGGCCCGATGACGGCGGAACCATGCCGGGCAAAAGATCGTCCTTTACACTCCCCGTCGAACCTATTTCGCCCCCGCCGAAACCCGCCACTGCCGCGCCTTGGAGCGCGCCGTCGGTAACGGGCTTGGGTGGAGGCGCCGGGTACCGCCCCCGGGTCCGAAGAGCTTATTTCGACGCCGTTTATCGCCATAGCCGCGCAAGGCGGCGGAGCAAATATAAGCGTTGTGGCGCACTTTTCAAAGCGGAATGGCAAAGCAGTAAGGCCGCCACTTGGCCCGCCGCGCTCAACGCGTTATGTTTTAGACGCAAGCCGGCAGTAAATGCTTGTGAAGTCTTGATTAGCGGCGCGTCCGGGTGCACCGGCAAGGGAGGAAGAC
>JBOHKD010000204.1:0-3523 GCA_050728895.1 Aestuariivirga sp. | reverse complement strand
GGCCTTCTTCAATTCGGCGGGGTCTGTCGCATTGAACGAGTAGCCAAGATATTTAAGAGCGCAACCGATTACGTTCTGGGCATCGCCGAGAAGCGAAATCTTGCCGGAGAAGGCGTCGGAATCCAGGAGTATTTTCCAGCTATCCACGGCTGCTCCACCCATGGCGGATTTGCGGTAACCGATGCCGATCGTGCCCCACTGGTAGGGAATCGAGTGTTTGCGGCCGGGATCGAAGGTCGGATTGATGAAATCCGGATCGATATTCGCCATGTTCGGGATTTTGGCGTGATCGAGCGGTGTCACCATGTTGGCCTTGACCATGCGTTCGAGATAATCGTTGGAAACGACGATGGCATCATAGCCGGGATTGCCGGCCTTGAGCTTCGAAAACAGTTCATCCATGTCGGCGAAGAGATCCATTTTCGGCTTGATGCCGGTGGCGGCCTCGAAGTCATCGAGCGTGGTTTCGCCGATGTAGGTATCGTAATTGTAGAGGTTGAGCGATTTCTCTTCTTCCTGGCCCATAGAAAACCGTGGGCTGATAGTGAGGCCCATTGCGAATGCGCTCGCGCCTTTCAGCAGCGAGCGGCGGCTGGGCCGGAATTTTGGACGGAATGTCGACATTTGCTACTCCCTGGTTTTGGCCTTATCCGAAACTAATCATTCGGAAACGGCATTCAACTCAATTCACATTCATCGCGAGTTTCAGGTCATCTCCGCCTTAACGTCGTTCAAGGTGGCATCCAGCGCCAACCGGGCCAGCCGCGCTATTTCATCGATTTCCTTCCTGGTGATGACCAGCGGCGGCGACAGCACCATGGTGTCCCAGTTGGCGCGCATGATCAACCCATTCCTGAAGCAGTGGTCGCGGCAGATGATGCCGACGCGGCCCGGCTCCTTGAAATGGCTGCGCTTGGCCTTGTTGCTGCTCAGTTCCAGTGCGCCGATGAGGCCGACCGACCGCGTTTCGCCGACAATCGGGTGATCGCGGAGGCTCGCCAGCGCCGCGCCGAAATAGGTGCTCAGCTCGCGGGTCCGCTCCACCAGCTTCTCGCGCTCGATAATCTCGATGTTCCGCAAAGCCACGGCACAGGACACCGGATGACCGGCATAGGTCATGCCGTGATGAAAATCGCCGCCAAGCGCGAAAAAGTCCTTGAGCAGATAATCGGCGAAGGCCACCGCGCCGATGGTTTGGTAACCCGACGACAGACCCTTGGCCATGGCAACAATGTCGGGCTCGAAGCCGAAGGTTTCGAAGCCCCACCAGTTGCCGGTGCGGCCGAAGCCGCAGATCACCTCGTCCGAGATGATAAGAATGCCGTATTTGCGGCAGATTTTTTGCACTTCCGGCCAATAGGTCGACGGGGGAATAATCACACCACCCGCCCCCTGGATGGGCTCGCCAATAAAGGCCGCGACGTTGTCCGGTCCCACTTCGAGAATCTTCTTTTCTAGGTCGGCGGCGGCCTCAAGACCGAATTCTTCGGGAGTCTTGTCGCCGCCGAAGTCGAACCAATGGGGCTGCTGAACATGGTGGAAGCCCGGAAGGAGGGTGCCGCCCTGCTCGTGCATGTTTTGCATACCGCCGAGATTGGCCGCCGCCATGGTCGAACCGTGGTAGCCGCGGCGCCTCGCAATAAAGTGCTGGCGGTAGGGCTTGCCCTTAAGTTTCCAGTAGTGGCGCACGAAACGCACGATGGTGTCGTTCGATTCCGAGCCTGAGTTGGTGAAGAAAATATGCTGGAAGCGCTTCGGCATCAGCGAGGAAATCTTGGCGGCGAGTTCGGTCGCCGGCACCGTCGTCGTCTTGAAAAACGTATTGTAATATGGGAGATCGAGCATCTGCCGGTAGGCAACCTCGGCCAGTTCCTTGCGGCCATAGCCGACGTTCACGCACCACAACCCCGCCATTCCGTCGAGCAGCTTGTTGCCATTGGCGTCCCATATCCAGACGCCGTCGGCATGGGTCATGACGCGGGGGCCGCCGCCCGCGTGGAATGACTTGTGATCCGTAAACGGATGAAAATGATGGGCGATGTCGTGCTGGACGATCTCGGCGACGTTGATATTCTTGGAATGGGCGGTCATGGGCGGTCTCCGGACAAGATGAAAGGCATCGGCTTTACAGCCGCGAGCAGTCTTGAAAGCGGAGAAAAGCTAAGGCTTGAAGCCTATCCGCGCGCAATGCAGCATGACCTCGTCATGGATCGTGCGCGACCAGAGAGGCAGGATCAACCCCGATGCTGTCAGGTGAAAGCACATGCCATTTCATGGCATTTCCGGAAGGTATTTGCAAGAAGTGGCGGCTTTCGCCAGCGGCGGGAAGGGGCTAGTATCGGGCTTTCGTTTGCACTTCCCACGAGTATCGATGACCAAACAAAAGCCCCTGCTTGATACGATCGCAGCTCCCGCCGATCTCCGCAAATTGCCGGTTTCACAGCTTGTCCGCGTGGCGGAGGAATTGCGCGAGGAAACCATCGATGCCGCAGGGGTGAGCGGCGGGCATTTTGGCGCAGGCCTTGGCGTGGTCGAACTCACGGTGGCGCTGCACTATGTCTTCAACACGCCAGAGGACCGGCTGATCTGGGATGTGAGCCACCAGTCCTATCCCCACAAGATACTCACGGGGCGGCGCCAGCAGATGCGCAGCATCCGCAAAAGCGGCGGGCTCTACGGATTCACCAAGCGGACCGAAAGCCCCTACGATCATTTCGGCGCGGCGCACAGCTCAACGTCAATCTCGGCCAGCCTTGGCATGGCGGTGGCGCGCGACCTCGCCGGCAAGCGCAACCACGTCATCGCGGTCATCGGCGACGGCGCGATGAGCGCCGGCATGGCCTACGAGGCGATGAACAACGCCGGCTCGATGGACAGCCGCCTCATCGTCATCCTGAACGACAACAACATGTCGATCGCGCCGCCGGTCGGCGCGATGAGCGCCTATCTCGCGCGGCTGCTCTCGTCGAAGTCGTTCCGCAACATCCGCAATCTCGGCCGCGAGATCGCCGAGCATTTCCCGCGCCGCCTCAAGGAGACCGCGCGCCGCGCCGAGGAGTACGCGCGCGGCATCATCACCGGCGGCACCATGTTCGAGGAGCTCGGGTTCTACTACGTGGGGCCGATCGACGGGCACAACCTCGACCATCTCCTGCCGGTGCTGAAGAACGTGCGCGACGACGAGGTCGGCGGTCCGGTCGTCATCCATATCGTGACCCAGAAGGGCCACGGCTATGCACCGGCCGAGAAATCGGCCGACAAGTATCACGGCGTCACCAAGTTCGATGTGGTGACCGGCGCGCAGGTGAAGCCGGTCAGCAACGCGCCGAGCTACACCGCGGTGTTCGCCAAGGCCCTCATCCAGCAGGCCGAGCAGGACGACAAGATCGTCGCGATCACGGCGGCGATGCCGTCCGGCACCGGGCTCGACAAGTTCGCCCAGCGCTTTCCGGAACGCTGCTTCGACGTCGGCATCGCCGAGCAGCATGGCGTGACCTTCGCCGCCGGCCTCGCGACCGAGGGC
>JBOHKD010000203.1:0-3531 GCA_050728895.1 Aestuariivirga sp. | reverse complement strand
GAACCATTTCACCTTGACCCGCACCCAGCCGCTGGAAGGCGTCACCGTATTGTGGGCCCGGCTTTTGCGTTCGACCGGATGTATCGCCGTCGAGAGGTCAACGGCTAGAACCCGGAGGCACTGATAGCCCTTCTGGCGCTCCACTACCTCGCAAGTAATGCGGGCACCTTCGAGCGGCGCCTCGAAGCCATCGCGCTTCAGGCAGCTCAAATGCAGCAGCACATCCTGCATGCCATTGTCGGGAATGATGAAGCCATAACCCCGGCCGGTATCGAACCACTTCACAAGGCCGGTGATCTGGATAATCCGAACATTTGCTTCCGGTTCCTGAACGAGACCCGGAAGCTCCTCACCCCGTGAGGTGTCGCTCGCCGCCATGACTGGTACCCAACCCCTTACGGGCGGCCTACACTAGTCAACCCCTCCGCCCAGTTACAATGTGATCAAATCGTGGCGGTTTGTACAGGGCAATGCTTGTTGCGGCATGTGGATAACTTTATCGAAAGCGCATCGATGCGTGGCGCGCCACGCGCACAAACCGCGAGAATCCCTGATAAATTGTGTGAAGCAACGCACCGGCCGCGATGTGTTCAACGGGCAACAGTTTGAGATTTTCTGATTCTCAATGCCGCCTGTCGCAACGCTCTCCGGCTTTTTGGGCAAGCCACGGCTTGACTGATTCGCCTCGCTGGACCTCTAGCACCGGTTCTTCTATGCGTTCCACAAGCAAGAGAGGCCCCCATGAAATACCTGCACACCATGATCCGCGTTTCCGATCTTGAAGCCTCGCTCGACTTTTTCGTCAACAAGCTGGGCTTTGTCGAACAGCGGCGTTTTGAGAACGACAAGGGCCGTTACACGCTGGTGTTCGTGGCCGCCCCGGAAAGTCCCGATGCGCCGGTGGAACTCACCTGGAACTGGGATCCCGAAACCTATACCGGCGGCCGCAACTTCGGCCATCTCGCTCTCCAGGTGGAGAACATCTACGACTATTGCCGCCGCCTGCGGAAAGCCGGCATCACCATCAACCGCCCGCCGCGCGACGGCCGCATGGCTTTCATCAAAACCCCCGACGGCATCTCCATCGAACTCCTGCAAAAGGGTGCAGCGCTGCCATTGCAGGAACCATGGACTTCAATGCAGAATGTCGGAACGTGGTGAGAAGAAATGGCGCGCCCTACGGGAGTCGAACCCGTCTTTACAACGTGAAAGGCTGTCGTCCTAACCGATAGACGAAGGGCGCGTGCGCGGGCCTCTATAAGGATGAAACAACCGCAGCGCAAGGTGAGCGGAGAGCCCTTACGAAACGCGCGCCACATCTTCGATATGTACCGAGGGAACGCGGCTCGATCCCCAATCGTCCACCGTAAGCCTGCCCGCCACATGCAACGGAAAACTGCGTTCCGCCAGCAAGAGTTCGCCCAGTTCCGTGCCCATGACGCGGAATGCGATGGCCTTGATGCGCTTGCCATCCTGTGAGACCAGCGTACAGCGGATGTGGTCGCCGCCCGCTTGAGCGGCATAGGTGATCCGGTGGGCGGGAAAAGCGAAGACCGGCGCCGGGTGGCCTGCGCCAAAGGGGCCCGCCTGTTCCAGAAGCTCGATCAGCTCCAGCGTGGCGCCGCCGGCCGATAGCGCTCCGTCGATAATCAATCCCCGGTTGGTGGCGGCTTCGACCTCACTCGCAAGCTTCTCCTCCAGAAAGGCGCGAAGCTCGCCAAGCCGCGTCACCTCGACGGTGAGGCCCGCCGCCATCGCATGCCCGCCGCCCTTGGCAATCACGCCCGTTTCGAAGGCCGCGCGAACGGCGGCGCCAAGATTGACACCAGAAATCGAGCGGCCCGAGCCCATGGCAAATCGGCCCTCCTTGTCCTCGGCAAGCACGAAACTAGGTTTTCCGAAGCGTTCCTTGAGTCTTGCGGCGGCGAGGCCCACAACGCCCGGATGCCAGCCTCGCCCGCTCACCACCAGCACCTGTTGGCGGCCTTCCTTGCCCATTGCCGCTTCCGCCTGGCGCACCGCCTGATCGACCACCGCCATCTCGATGCCCTGGCGCTCGCGGTTGAGGCGCTCCAGTTCCTGGGCGATGTTCATGGCTTCGCCGCGATCGCGCGTGGTGAGAAGTTGGAGCGCCAGCCCGGCATTGCCGATGCGCCCTGCCGCATTGAGACGCGGCCCCAGCATGAAGCCCAGCGCATAACAATCGGGCTTGCTTTTAAGCCGCGCCACATCGGCCAATGCGGCGAGCCCCACATTCTCCCGGCGCGCCATGATCTTCAGTCCTTGCGTGACATAGGCGCGGTTCAAACCTTTCAGCGGCACCACATCGCACACCGTGGCGAGGCTCACCAGTTCGAGCCATTGCAGCATGTTGGGTTCGGGCCGCGCCGCAGAATACCAGCCGCGCTGGCGCAACAGCTTGTTAATTGCCGCAATGAGGATCATCACCACGCCCGCTGCACAGAGATAACCGAAACCCGATACATCGTCCTGGCGGTTTGGATTAATCACGGCATGGGCTTGGGGAAGCGTTTCGCCCGCCTGATGGTGATCGACGATGATGGTGGTAAGGCCAAGCTCGGCGGCGTGCGCCAGGGGATCGTGAGCCGCAACGCCGCAATCGAGCGTCACCAGAACTGCCACGCCCTGCTCTTTCAATGCCGTCACGGCTTCCGCACTCGGCCCATAGCCTTCGATGATCCGGTCCGGGATATGCACCCTAGCGTCGTGGCCCACGGCCCGCAGAAACAGCAGCAGCAAGGCGGCGGAAGATACTCCGTCCACGTCGTAATCGCTGATGACGCCGATTTTTTCCGCTCCCATCACGGCGTCGCCCAGGCGTTCGGCACCCTTCTCCATGTCGCGGATCGCCGAAGATTGCGGCATCAGCGTGCGCAGTGTTGGATTGAGAAACGCTTCCGCCTCGTCCACGCCGACACCGCGCGCCGCCAGCACGCGGCCCAGAATATCGGGGAGTTCATGGCGCTGGGAAATTGCTTCCGCGATACGTGCATCTTCCAGCCGGGTTTCCCAGCGGCGCCCCGTTGCCGAGCGCTCGACATTGAGAAAACTCCGCTGCATTGAAGTCAGAGCCGCTCGATGCGGATCATGCGGGGCACCGAGGCCACGTGGCCGTCTTTCTCGATCCGCGTGAGCGCCGCCCGCATCGCCGTTTCCAGCGTATCATGGGTGATGAGAATGAAAGGCGCGACGGCGCGGGGCGCATCTTTCTCGATCTTGCCCCGTTGCACGATGCTCTCGATCGAGATTTTTTCGCGCGCGAGAATGCCGGCGATGGCAGCGACTGCCCCCGGCCGGTCGTGCAGTTCAAGTGCTACATAAAAGCCGCCCTCATGGGCTTTCTTCGGCGCCTGCCGGTGGGGGTGAAGCTCGGCCGCCGGCACCCCGAACGCGGGGCGGTAATTGCCGCGCGCGATGTCCACCACGTCCGCGATCACGGCGGAGGCGGTGGGATGGGCGCCGGCTCCCCGGCCTTCCAGCATGAGATCGCCCACGAAATCGCCCTTCACC
>JBOHKD010000202.1:0-3545 GCA_050728895.1 Aestuariivirga sp. | reverse complement strand
ACCGATGAGGGCCTGCGCATCCGCCGCAACGGTGAAGCCCTCGATCCCGTCAAGACCGACACGGAGCCCTATCCCGGCTTTCCCACCGATTGTCAGGCGCAACTGATGGCGCTGATGACCAAGGCCCGCGGCACCAGCATCATCCGCGAGACGATTTTCGAAAACCGTTTCATGCATGTGCAGGAGTTGGCTCGGCTTGGCGCCGATATTCACCTCCACGGCGATACGGCGGAAGTGCGCGGCGTGGCCAAGCTCACCGGCGCTCCCGTCATGGCGACCGATCTTCGTGCCTCGGTGTCGCTGGTGATCGCGGCGCTCGCCGCCGAGGGCGAGACGATGATCAACCGCGTCTATCATCTCGATCGCGGCTTCGAGACGCTGGAAGAAAAACTCGCCGCCTGCGGCGCCGATGTCACGCGCCTGGCGGGCAACTAAAGCGTGTTGAGGCTTGCCGCACTCGATGCGAACGATCTCGCGGTGATCTCGGCCCAGATGCAGGATGCCGTGCTGCGCCTTGGCGATGTCACCCATGTGAAAGCCCGCCAGCAGTTCGTCCTCCTCGCCAACCGTTTCGCCTGGGATGCCATGGGCGAGCGCCAGCGCCGCCGCACGGGCCTGCATTTCGACCGGGTGCTATCGGTCAAGGCGCAAAACGTGGCCCAGGGCGAGAAGGAGGCAATCGTCTCGCTGCTCGCCATCACCTTTGAAGAGGGCGAGGCCCCCTCCGGCACCATCGTGCTGACCTTCGCTGCCGGCGGCACCATCCGTCTCGCCGTCGAATGCATCGAGGCCAGCCTCAAGGACCTCGGCCCCGCCTGGGCCACGGAGCATCAACCGGCCCACCAAGTTTGACGTTATTTCCAATAATTCTGCCCCTCTCCCCTCGCGGGAGAGGGTGGCGCGAATGCGCCGGGTGAGGGGGCTTGCTTTGACATAACCCCTCATCCCCGGCTCTCGCCTTGGCGAAGCTGAAGCTTCGCTTCGGCGAAGCCAGGTCGCCGGACCTTCTCCCGCAAGGGGGAGAAGGTGATTGCACCAACGCCCTAGCCGCCAACCTTGGCTCCCGGCTAAGGTTGCACCGCCATGACCGCGAAATCCAAGAATCGCCTGATCGCCGTCGATCTCGACGGCAGCATCGGCCCCGGCCCCAGCCCGGAGGCCGAGCACGAGCGCCGTGTGGCCATCTACGATCTGGTGGAGGAGAACAGCTTCACCCTTGCCGCCTTTCCACACGGGCCTTACCGCTTGCAGCTCTCCACCACCGACGGGCGGCTGATGCTTGACGTGCTCAACGAGCGCGAGGAACGCTTGGGCCTCATCGGCCTTTCCATGTCGCCGCTCCGGCGCATCGTGAAGGATTACTTCATGATCTGCGAAAGCTATTACGCGGCGATCAAGACGGCCACACCGTCGCAAATCGAGACCATCGACATGGCAAGGCGGGGGCTCCATGACGAAGGCAGCGAGCTTTTGCGCGAGCGGCTGGGCGGCAAGGTGGACATCGACTTCAACACGGCCCGGCGCCTGTTCACGCTCGTCTGCGTGCTGCACTGGCGGGGCTGAGGCTTTCCGCGCATGCCGGGCGATCTTCCCAGCGCCGTCCTCTTCGCCTGCACGCAAAATGCCATCCGCTCGGTGATGGCGGCCGCCGTCATGAAGCATTTCTACGGCCACAAGGTCTATGTCGCCTCCTGCGGTTTGAAGCCCGGCCAGGCCGATCCCTTCGTCACCGCCGTCATGGACGAGATGGGGATCGATACGGGCAAGCATCGCCCGCAGGGTTTCGGCGATCTCGAGGATTCGAGTTTCGATGTCGTCATCTCGCTGTCGCCCGAGGCCCACCACCGGGCGCTGGAAATGACCCGCACCATGGCGATTGAAGCCGAATACTGGCTGACGATGGACCCTTCCGTCACCATGGGCAGCCGCGAGCAGATTTTGGATTCCTACCGCGATGTCCGCGATCAACTGGTGCGGAAGCTCAGGGCAAGATTCGGCGGCATGGCGGCGGGAGGTGTGTGAACTATTCCCAACCATTGTCATCCCCGGACTTGTTCCGGGGATCCATCATGCCATTCCCTCTGTCCATCCCTAAACTGATGAATGGGTCGCCGGAATGAATCCGGCGATGACAAATTTGGAATGGCGGAAAACCAACGCCACTACCCCCTTTCCTCATGCTGAGGTGCGAGGCCAAAGGCCGAGCCTCGAAGCATCGCATTACGCAGGGCGGACCCTTCGAGGCTCGCTTCGCTCGCACCTCAGGGTGAGAACATGTCACATCATTCGTCATCCCGCTTAAAGTCGCAAACAAAAAAATGCGCGGGTTAATCCCCGGATCGAGTCCTTTCCCCCTTTCGTCATGGCCGTGCTTGACACGGCCATCTCTGGGACTTCACCATTGTAGCCGGTCACTGCGGACGGCTATAATGCGGGCCACTTTTCCCACACAGAGCAAACAATGGCACCCACAGTTCACCCCGGCCGTCTGCTCCGCCGCGAATTGGCAGCGCGAAACCTGAGCACCAATCGCTTGGCAATCGATCTCGCCGTGCCCTCGGGCCGCATCACGGATATTCTCAATGGCCGCCGCTCAATTACGGCGGATACGGCCCTTCGTCTCGCTCGCTATTTCGGCAACAGCGCCCAATTCTGGCTCGATTTGCAAAGCCAATACGACATCGCCGTAGTTGAACGCGAACGTGGCAGGGAGATCACCAAGCGCGTGCATCCGGCGGATGCGGCGTGAAAACCTCATCACGTGATGGAGTATGTGTGAGTACGATTGTGAGATTAGCCATTGCATTAACAGCATACCACTGGGGTTTTGGACAACAGCCTTAGATCGCGATAGTGTGGATCATTTGGTTGGAACTGAAGCGAACAAATGGAAGACTTAATTGATAAAATACAAGTCCGGCTAAAAGACGGGGCATATCCCAACGAAGCGGCCATTTCCTTCAGCGTTGTCATGCCAATCTTGCGGGCGCTCGGCTGGGACGACAGTAATCCCGAGCAGGTGATGCCGGAATACGCGAGTGGCGGACGCCGTGTTGATTTCGCGCTTTGTGGGTCTGGGAAACGTCCGAGCCTCTTCATTGAGGTGAAGGGTGTGGGCCGGGCGCTAGACGCGGATCGTCAGCTATTTGAATACGCTTTTCACGAGGGCATACCACTCTGCCTGCTTACAGATGGACGCGACTGGAGCTTCTATCTGCCCGGCGGCCAGGGAAGTTATGATGACCGGCGAGTCTATCGTCTTCAGCTTAACGAGCGGCCTTCGGTGAAATGCGTTCGAATATTGGTACGTTATCTCGCACGAACTCGCGTAACATCTGGAGAGGCTTTCGATGATGCGATGCGCGATTATCGAGACATCGCATCACACCGGGAGGCCGTTCGAAGCTTGCCAGCAGCATGGGCTCAGTTGACAGAACAGCCAGAAGACTTGCTCGTCGAATTGCTGGCTGAGCAGACCGAAGCTATCTCCGGCTTTCGACCCGCGAGCACCGAAGTGACCGAATTCCTTAGATCACTAAAAATTT
>JBOHKD010000201.1:0-3552 GCA_050728895.1 Aestuariivirga sp. | reverse complement strand
GAGCAGCACCTCGTCCAGCATGGCCTCTTCATCGTCATTGGCAGGGTGGAGCTTTGCCAGCCACTCGCCGTCCACCTCAACATGACAGGTAGCGCAGGCACAGGCGCCGCCGCATAGGCCGCCAGCGTCGAAACCATGCTCCCGGATGATCTCCATGACGCGCCAGCCGTCCACGGCTTCCAGAATGTGGCTCACCCCTTGGGTATCGATCAGTTTGATGATGCTCATAAATGCTACCTGTTCGCTTCACCGGACGTTCGTTGTAACGTACAAAGGCTTCATCATCGCGACGATTTCGTTTGATTTACCAAGCGAAAGATGACTATCTGGCATTGTACAAAACATCGAATGACCGGTTCGTTCGTTATTCCGAACGACAGTTCTAATTACGGGACGGCAAAATGTCAACGCGGCGGGGGAAAAAAACAGCGGAATCACCCCAAGTTGATCCAAACCCCGCTCTTGGCAAAACCATTCAACGTCTTCGCAAGGCCTATAATTTGTCGCTGGGTGAGCTTTCAGAACAATCTGGGGTTGCCAAATCGATCATTTCCCAGATTGAACGGAACGAGACGAACCCAACAATTTCAACTGTTTATCGGTTATCCAAGGCGCTCGACACAACCATCGACGAAGTTCTCAAGGCGGATAATGGCAGCGTCTTCCTGGAACACCAGGTCAAATCCGGCATCCCGATCCTCGAAAGTCAGGATGGGCTTTGCCGCCTCGCTATCGCCGGACCGCTCAATCTGGTCGATTACATGCAATGGTATGATTTTGTTGCAAAACCGGCGGGCGTTCTGGAATCCGATCCGCATCCCTCCGGCACCGTCGAGCACCTATACCTGCTGAAGGGCGAGATCGAAGTGACAGCGGGCGAAGATATGCGGCGCGCCAAGGCCGGTGAAGCACTTCGTTTTCGCGGCGACATGCCCCACAAGATTGTCAATATCGGCGAGACCGATGCCCATGCCACCATGGTCCTGGTTCTGCGCCAGTTGGGTGGGAATGAAATTACCTCGAAATAGGAGGTACTCGCAGACCTCACGCGCCGATTTTGCCGCCCAATTCGTCTTCAATATGAATCCGGATGATATCGTCGAAGGAAGTTTCCGCCTTGAAGCCTAAGGTAAGGGCTCGCTTCGTGTCGAAATTTCCCGGCCAACCGGAGACGATCTTCCTGACAGTTTCGTTCGTTTGATATTTGATAAGGGAAACCGCCTTGCCGCCCGCGACACGGCGAAGGGCTGCGATCTGCTCGCCAACCGTGCAGGAGACACCGGGCAGAGTCACACTTCGGCGCGTTCCGAGCCGCGTTGTATCGAGACTCGCGGCATGTATCAGAAAATTCACCGCGGCACGGGGGCTTGCATGCCAATGGCGCACATCCTCACTGACGGGAAGTATCGCTTCGCGGCCCGCAAGAGGCTCCCGGATGATACCTGAGAAAAAGCTGGAAGCGGCAAGACTGGGTTTACCGGGGCGCACGCAAATCGTCGGCAGCCTGAGCCCAATGCCGTCGAAGAATCCGCGCCGCGAATAATCGGCGAGCAGCAGTTCGCAGATTGCCTTCTGCGTGCCGTAACTCGTCAACGGCGAGGTCAAAAACTCATCACCGATCGATTCCGGCAAGGGCGCGCCGAAAACGGCGATGGATGACGTATAAACCAGGCGTGGCCGGTAGTCGCTCCCTACGCGCCTTATCGCTTCAAACAAATTGCGCGTTCCATCGAGATTGACCCGGTAGCCTTTATCGAAATCGGCCTCGGCCTCGCCCGATGGAACCGCCGCGATGTGAAAGAGGAGATCGGGCCTGAGGGTCACAAGCTTTTCAGCTTCACTAGACGCGGAAAGGTCGCCCGCATAGGTGTCGATGGGAAACGGCGATTGCGGTGGCGGGGGAGAGATGACGATGTCGTGACGCGTCAGCCGGGAGATGGATTTACCGGCGATAACGCCGTCGTGGCACAGACAGTTAACGAGTTTGACGCCGATCATGCCACCGGCACCGGTTACAAGAATATGCAAGGTTTTTTCCTCTTTGATGGCCATGTCCCGGCCAAGCCGGACCCATTCTTCTTACTCAGAATCAAATGGTTAAAGTAAACGGTTTTGAAGGGTTTTTAACCAATTCTCCGCCGGACATAGGATAGGCAATATGAGCCGAGCTAACTCGAAGGTGGAATTTTCCGGCGCTGACGAACTCACCGCCATATATCGCACCAGCCGGGGTGTGTTCCTTTCGACGGCGATTTTCAGCAGCCTGGTCAACATCTTGATGCTGACCGGACCCATTTTCATGATGCAGGTCTATGACCGGGTGCTGACCTCGGGAAGCGTGCCTACCCTTATCGCGCTGGTCGTGATCGTCGTGGTTCTCTATGCCTATTACGGCTTCCTCGAATTCCTCCGGTCAAGGCTGCTGGTGCGCATCGGCCGCCGGGTCGAGGAACGATTGCGCGGCCGGGTGTTCGATGTACTGGCGGTCCACGCGCTCCGGCGCACGCCGGGCGTTGGCTCCCAGCCGGTCAACGATCTGGCGACGGTGCGGCAATATCTGTCGGGGCAGGGCCCCTTTGCCTTTCTCGACATGCCCTGGGTCCCGGTTTACCTGCTGGTGATCTCGCTTATGCACTGGATGCTGGGGCTGGCATCGGCGGTGGCGGCGCTCACTATTTTTGTGCTCGCCATTCTCTCCGAGAGGGCGACGCGGGAACCCCTGGCACAGGCAACCCGCGCCACCGTCAAAGCCACCCTGATGACGGAGGAGAGCCGGCGCAATGCCGAAGCCTTGCACGCGCTCGGCATGCTCCAACCGCTGCGCGAGCGATGGTCCGTGGTTCACCAAGGGGCACTTGACCATCAAACAACGGCCAATGATGCGGGCGGCGGCCTGGGTGCTGCTTCGCGCGTGCTGCGCCTGATGGTGCAATCGGGAATTCTGGCGCTTGGCGCCTATCTGGCAATCCGCCAGGAGATATCGTCGGGGGCGATGATTGCCGCTTCCATAATCATGTCCAGGGCTTTGGCGCCGGTGGAGCAGGCCGTCGCCAATTGGCAGCAGTTCCTTTCCTTCCGCACGGCGCGCGAGCGCCTCACCGGCCTCCTGAAATCCGTGCCGCCTTCCCCCACGCGGATGAATTTGCCCGCTCCAAAGGGCCGGCTCCATGTCGAAAACCTGATTGTCCAGTTACCCGGCGTCGAGAAACCTCCGCTGCAAGGCATATCTTTCAGTGTCGAACCCGGTGAAGGGATAGGAATCATCGGACCTACGGGTGCCGGCAAATCAACACTGGCAAGAGCTCTTGTCGGCGTCATTATGCCTACCCGAGGCCATGTCCGTTTTGACGGGGCGACCCTCGACCAGCGCGGCGCGCACGAGCTTGGGCGCGCGATCGGCTATCTGCCCCAGGACGTGCAATTATTCGACGGCACGGTCATGCAGAATATCTCGCGTTTCGATCCCCAAGCCGATTCCAACAAGGTGGTGGAAGCGGCGCGCCTCGCCAATGTCCACGACATGGTCGTGCGGCTTCCCGAAGGCTACAACAC
>JBOHKD010000200.1:0-3558 GCA_050728895.1 Aestuariivirga sp. | reverse complement strand
GTCCCGTTCTCATCAGCATCACCGGCATCAACGGGCCCCTACCCTTCGCGATCGGCGCCGTCGTCCTCGTCATCGCCACGATTCCCATAGCCTTCCTGCGGGATGAAATTGCCGCGAGCAGCGGGGAACAACCGCTTTCGCTGCTGGGCTTTGCCGGCAAGGCGCCGATGCTGCTCGCGGCTGTCGCCATCTTCGCCATCATCGACTCCGCCAATCTTGGCTTTCTGCCGGTCTATGGCGTCAAGAAGGGCATGGAAGAGGAAACCGCGGCGCTGGCGCTCAGTACCTTCATCCTCGGCAACACGGTATTGCAATTTCCCGTGGGCTGGCTTGCCGACCACGTGCCGAAGCACATGGTCAGTGCCGGTTGCTGTGCCGTGACCGCGATAGCCTGCGGCCTGATCCCGTATTTCTTCGGAACCTGGATGCTGTGGCCCATCCTCACGGTGGCGGGTGCCGCCTCCGCCGGCATTTACACCGTGGCGCTCTCCGAGTTGGGTGATCGCTTCTCGGGTCATGAACTTGTCACCGGCACGGCTTGCTTTTCGGTAACCTGGGGGCTGGGAGCGCTTTTGGGAGCCCTGCTTGCCGGGTGGTCCATCGCGGCTTTCGGTCCCGACGGGTTGCCCTATGCGCTGGCTGCGCTCTTTGCCGCTTTCTTCCTCGGCGCCTTCACCAATAGCCGGCGCAAACCGGCATGAGCCCGGCACCTTTAAGCTATGCCGTGGGCGTTGCCTTTGCAGCCGCCGGTGCCGTCTGCTGGAGTCTTGGCGGCGCGTTGGTGCGCCTCACGGATGGCATCGATGTCTGGCAGATCGTCTTTTATCGCTCCCTGACGGTTCTCGCTTGCATGGGATTGTGGTTCGGCATCCGCTTTGGCGGTGGGCTGCGGGCACGCATGGTGAGCGCCGGAATCAACGCGGTGATCGCCGGCATTGCGATTGGAACCGCGGGGCTGGCTTTCATCGCATCGCTTTTCTATACCACCGTGGCCCAATCCATCTTCATGATCGGCATCTCCCCCTTCCTTTCGGCCATTCTGGGCTTCTGGATCCTGCACGAACGCATACCCCACATAACCTGGATCGCCATGTCGGCGGCGCTCATCGGCATGGGCATCATTTTCCTTGGCGCGGGCGGCAGCGGCGCTTTCGCCGGCCCGGCACTCGCCGTTTTTTCGGCCTTCTGCTTTTCCTGCTATGCCGTGCTGCTGCGCTGGGGCAAAAAAGCCGAAATGTCGGCGGCGTTGATCTGGAATGCCCTTTATCTCATTCTCGTCTGCGGTCTCGTGATATTCCTGCCAACGGGACTTCGCGCTGAAACCGGGTTCACGCAATTCGCCATCGGCTGGGGAAATTTTGCTGTCGTCTTCGTCATGGGAACGGTGCAGGTCACCTTGGGCCTTGTTCTGTTCACGGTGGGCTCGCGCAGCGTGCCCGTGGCGCAATTGACGCTCATCGCCCTGGTGGAACCAACACTCTCGCCCCTTTGGGCCTGGCTCGCCGCCAATGAGCTTCCTCCCATCTGGACATTCGCCGGCGGAGCGGTGATCCTCTGCGCTATCGTCATTCAAACGCTGTTCAGCGCCTCCAGGGAATCCCCCGATGCCCGCCGTAACCCCGCCGCCTGAACTTCTGACGGTCCGCGACTTTCTGCGCTTCGCGGTCAGTTCCTTCCGCAAGGCCAGGCTGGTCCATGGCCACGGCGCCACGTCGGCGCTGGATGAAGCCGCTTTCCTGATTCTCGAAACGCTGCACCTGCCGGTCGATGACATCAACCCGTGGCTCGACACCAGGCTTGGCGTGGAGGAGCGCCAGGCACTTGGCGATATCATCCGTCAACGGATCGAAACCCGCAAGCCCGCCGCCTACCTTACCCGGCGCACCTATATCCATGGCGTGCCCTTCTATGTGGACGAGCGCGTCATCGTGCCCCGCTCCTTTATCGGCGAGTTGATGTTTTCAGGCCTGTTTGGCGGGGAGGACGCAAGCCTTATCGAGGCGCCGGAAAATGCCGCTTCCGTGCTCGATCTCTGCACCGGCTCGGGCTGTCTCGCGATTCTGGCGGCAGGCATTTTTCCAAATGCCAAGATCGACGCCGTGGAGCTCTCCGAAGATGCTCTCGAAGTTGCCCGCATCAATGTGAGCGAGCATGATTTGGCAAGCCGTATCAATTTGTTACGGAGCGATCTTTTCACGGCGGTGGAAGGCCAAACCTACGATCTCATCATCACCAACCCGCCTTATGTGAGCAACGCCGAGGCCGCCGCGTTCCCGCCCGAATACGCCCACGAGCCGGTGATGGCGCATGTGGGTGGTAAAGACGGACTCGACATCGTGCGCCGCATCCTCGACCGCGCCGCCGGTCATCTGAACCCTGGAGGCGGCCTGTTGTGCGAGATAGGCGAGGGCCGCGGCATTCTCGCCTCCGAATACCCCCATTTCGATTTTCTGTGGCTCGACACCGAGGAAAGCCAGGGCGAAGTCTTCTGGCTCACCCGCGAGCAGCTTACTTTAAGCCTGTAGCTGACATCAGATTGTCGTAGATGCGCCGTGTCATTCTGGCCATTTGCGGCATCAGCGGAAACGCTTCACGCAGCAGCTTCGCATAAGCGCCCGCACCGCCTGCCGCCTCAAGGCCCGCGATATAGCCGGGCAGCGACGACCAGCCGCCCATGGATTGCGGCGTGAACTCGCAATGAAATTGCATACCGATGGCATGGTGGTCGATGGCAATCGCCTGTATCGCGGCATTCTCCGAGGAGGCGAGTACCGCCGCATCCCTTGGCGCTCGCGTCACCTCGGCGTAATGCCATTGCATCACCTTGCTGCTGACGTCCAAGCCTTCGAACAGACTGTGCCGCCGCCCCTCCTCCGTCAGCGTGATGTCATGGACACCCACCTCATGCTTCTCCGCCGGCGCCACTTGCCCGCCCAAGGCTTCACCGAGCAGCTGATGGCCAAGACACACACCGATATAGGGCTTGGCCCGTTCCCTCACCCATTCGCGGATCGCCGCTTTCTCCGCCCTCATCCATGGAAATTCAATTTCCTGCCAGGCATCCTGCTTGCCACCCAGCACGAAGAGCAGATCATAGTCTGCGAGACTAGGGATTTCCTGCCCTTCCCAGAGTCTGACGAAGTCGGGAATGATGTGATCCTCGGCGAAATAATCCAGAAACCGCCCGGGATGGTCATGGTCCATATGCTGAAAAATCAGGGCGCGCTTCATATCTCTTTATGGTTGGGGGGTACGGAATGCGGCAGCACCGGCGTGGGCGAAAGCTTCGTCTGCGGGCAACTGTCGTAAATGATGTTCCACGAGGAAATGTTGAGGTTCATTCCGCAGCGCGCCAGTTTTCCCTGGATACACAGAACCTGGCCTTGGGCGAATTCCTGGCCATAGGCGCGGCATTTGCAGTTTGGGCCGGTGTTTGCCGGCGTTGCCAACCCCATAAGGCCCAGCACCAGGCAGATCGCCGCAATCGGTCGTCGCTTTACCCCATGCTCATCACCTATGGAGGCCCGGTCAAATCAATTGCAGATCGACGGCCTGGGG
>JBOHKD010000199.1:0-3593 GCA_050728895.1 Aestuariivirga sp. | reverse complement strand
ATGCATGATCGAGATGATCGAGCGCGAAGCCGAGGAGATGAAGTCCTATATCGCCTCGGCTGGATAGGCCATTCCTGTCGTGGTTCCGCGTTCTCTCTTTCCCTTTGCGCGCACTTTCTCCCTTTCTCGTCATGCCCGCACTTGTTGCGGGCATCTTCTTGACGAGTAAGAAGATGGCCGTGACAAGCACGGCCATGACGAAGTGGGTAGGATTATTCGGCGGGTTGAACATTAGACTTTTGATCGCCGGTAAACTCCAGCTTGCCGTCTTTTACGCGCCGGTAAAAGCAGCTCTTGCGTCCGGTGTGGCAGGCAGCACCGCGGCCGGCCGGAATCGCTCGCACCTCCAGCACATCCTGGTCGCAATCGGTAAGGATTTCTCTCACCTCCAGGATTTCTCCGGAAGTCTCGCCCTTCCGCCACAGGGCTTGGCGCGAGCGGCTCCAGAAATGAGCTTGCCCGGTTTTGATCGTGAGCCGCAGCGCTTCCGCATTCATATACGCGACCATGAGGAGCGAGCCATCGCGCGCGTCGGTGACAACCGCCGGGATCAGGCCCTGGAGATCGAACCTCGGCTGAAACACGGTGGTTTCGTCGAGGCCCGGTGTCATCAGAGAGGGAAGGCGCCCGTGGGCTGGCGCACCAAATTGATGAAACGGGCCTGGAGCGCCGGGTCGGTCTTGAAGGTGCCGGTGAACTGGGTCGTGATGGTGGCCACGTTGCGCTTGCTGATGCCGCGCATCGACATGCAGGTGTGGACCGCTTCAATCATCACGGCAACGCCCTTCGGCGAAAGCTGTTCGTCGATGCAATTGGCGATCTGCGCCGTCATGGTCTCCTGAGTCTGGAGACGCCTGGCATAGATATCCACGACGCGGGCGAGTTTAGAAATCCCGACCACTTTCTTGGTTGGCAGATAAGCCACATGGGCGCGGCCGATGAATGGAGCGATGTGGTGCTCGCAATGGGAGTTGAACTCGATGTCGCGCAGCATGACAATATCGTCATAGCCGCCGACGTCCACAAAGGTGCGGGACAAGGCTTCGGCCGGGTCCTCGTCATAGCCGCTGAAATACTCCCGGAATGCCTTGGCGACCCGCATCGGCGTGTCAAGCAGGCCTTCCCGGTCTGGATTATCCCCGGCCCAGGCGAGCAGGGTGCGCACCGCGTCTTCGGCCTCGTCCCGCGAGGGGCGTTTCGCTTTCGGATTGCGAACGTCGAAAGCGTCGCGGGAGATTTTTTTGATGATGGCGTCCATATGTCTCTTAACTCTGGCTAACAGGGTCTTTTACCGGGAATTGGCGGCTCCCATATCATGGCAAGGAACCCCAGGCAAACCGGCAAACGACACTTGGCCAGCGTTCCCCGAACGGGTTAGGATATCGGAATGATCAACGAGATTTACAATCAAAAGATACTCGCCTTCGCGGCCGATATTCCCGCCTTGCACCGCCTGCCCGATCCGGACGCATCGGCGGTCGCCCATTCGCGCTTGTGCGGCTCCAAGGTGACGGTCGATCTCAAGATGAAAGACGGAGTGGTCACGGATTTCGGACACGACGTGAAGGCCTGCGCCCTGGGCCAAGCCTCATCCTCGATTATGGCGCGCCATGTCGTTGGCTCGACCGGACCTGAGCTTAATGCCCTTAAAGATGAAATGTATCACATGCTCAAGGACAACGGCCCGCCGCCAAAAGGCAAGTGGGCGGACCTCGAAACCCTTGTTCCGGTTCGCGATTTCAAGGCACGCCATGCCTCGACGCTGCTCACCTTCGATGCCGTGACGGATGCGGTTTCGCAAATCGAGGCCAAGCAAAAAGCGCCGTTACATGGCTGATCGCAAGATATCGTTTCTGAAGGCCCTGGACGTTCAATCACGCGCCGGGACCAACTATCCCGCCGCGGTTGCGGCTGCCGTTGCCGGCCGGGAAAAGCGCGTGCTGGGCGATCCGTTCGGGCTGGATCAGTTCGGCGTCAATCTGACGACGCTGGCACCGGGGTCCGCCTCGTCCCATCGTCACTGGCATGAGCGCGAGGACGAGTTCATTTACATGCTCGATGGCGAGATCGTTCTTGTCGATGATGCGGGCGAGCACCGGTTGACCGCCGGCATGTGCGCGGGGTTCAAAGCCGGTGTTGCCAATGGCCATTGCCTTCGCAATCTGTCGAAAGCACCAGCGACCTATCTCGAAATCGGCACCCGCTCGCCGGAAGAAAACTCTCACTATTCCGATGTCGATTTGCAGGGCAGGAAATCGGGCGGAAAGTGGTCGTTCACGAAAAAGGATGGAACGGCGTACTGACCTGTCTTCGCCCCGCGCAGCGGGGAGAAGAAGGGACCCGTTGCAAAGCAACGGGGAGATGAGGGGCATCTTGGTCATTAAGATCATCCGTTTGCCCCTCACCTACCCAAGCTTCGCTTGGGACCCTTCCTCTCCCCGCTCACGCGGGGGCGAGGACGAAGAGCTCACCGCTTCCTGCCTTCGATGTTGGGCTTTGTGGCGGGCATGCAGCACTCTATATCCCGGTGGATGAAAGCCATTCTGATCGCGGCTATCCGGTTTTACCAACTCACCCTATCCGGATTTACCGGGCGGCGCTGCCGCTATTTGCCGACCTGTTCGGAGTATGCCGGCGTGGCAATCGAAAAGCACGGGAGCGGGCGTGGCTTGCTGCTGGCAATATCGCGCATTTCGCGCTGCCATCCCTGGGGCGGAGCAGGGTTCGATCCGGTCCCCGATGTTTACGAGGGGCCTCTCTGGCGCACAAAAAAAGGGGCCCCGAAGGACTCCTGATGCCGTGCTGTTTCGAGTGCCTACAGGCTGAACTTGTAGGCGAGTGCGGCCCGGATGATGTGCATGTTTTCGATTTCCATATCCACGATTCCGCCGACGGGGCCGGGACCTGTGAGATCGTAGGTTTCTTCGCCGAACGAGGCATAAAGATATTCAAGCCGTCCGATGAAATTCTCGGAGAAGGCGTGTTCCATGCCGCCGCCGGCAACCCAGCCCCAGTGCGTTTGATCGTCATCGATGCCGAGCACATAAGCGTCCAGGGTGGCATTGGCCGTTGCCACGCCGCCCGTGGCGTAGATCATCGTATCGTCAAAGGCGAAGCCCAGACGGGCCCGGAGTGTGGCGACGCTGTTGATTGTATAATCTGTTTCGTCGATGATGTTTTGCGCGGTTTCACCGAAACCCCAGCCCCAGTCGCCTTCGACGCCGAGCACGAAGTTGTCCCACTGCCATTGGGCGCCGGCGAGAACTCCGGCAATGCCCGATGCTCCGCCGAATTCCGGGTCGCCACCGCCGATGGGGACATAGGGGGTTTCGACAAATACCAGGCCGCCGAAGACGCCTACATAGATGCCGGACCAGTCATAGATCGGGCTGAAATCCGGTGGCGGCGGCTCGTCGAGATCGGCGGCCAAAACCGGCGACGCAGTCATTGTAGCGGCAAAAGCAAAACCCAAGAGAAGTCTTTTCATGTTTGTACCCGGAACCAGATGTTGCGTTGTAGTTCAGGGTCAACATGCCTCGTTAAGGTTAACGGGGAGTTAGCGTGAACATAAGGTGTCTTGACCGGTGCGGCTC
>JBOHKD010000198.1:0-3598 GCA_050728895.1 Aestuariivirga sp. | reverse complement strand
CGCCAATCCCCCCGCAAGCCTCTGGCCGTCACGGGAAAATGCAAGGTCGTTGACCACGGTCGGCACCGGGCCGATGCGGCGGATGAGCGAGCCGCTGATCGTATCGAAGAGGTAGATGTAATGGCCGGCATGGGTGGTCCAGTAGTCCTTCCAGTAATAGGCATCCCAGCCCGCCGCCGCAACCATGCGGCCATCGGGAGATATCGCCACCGAATAGAGCTTGCCTTCGCCGCCCGAGGCTATGGGAACGCGGAAAATGCGGAGCAGCCGGCCATCGCTGGCCGACCACAGACGGATGGTCTTGTCCTCGGATGAGGTGACCAGCAGCTTGCCGTCGGCGCTGACGTCGAGACGCCATATCCCCGCCGTGTGCATGCCGGTTTCGATGCGAAGCTGCGGATCCTGGGAGGGCGGATATTCGACAGCCCGCGCGCCTGCAGCGGCCAGCAATAGCAGCGCAAACACAAGGACAGGCCTGATCAGGTGGTGCATCGATGACGCCGTTCGGAACCCCCAAACGGCAAGCTTAGCCGGTGCTGCGGCGAATTCAAGGCGCGGGACAGGCTAAACCTTGAGGATCGATCGCCCGGCGTAAACGGCCTGGCTTCCCAATTTCTCCTCGATGCGAAGAAGCTGATTGTATTTCGCCACCCGGTCGGAGCGCGCCAGCGAGCCCGTCTTGATCTGGCCGCAGCTCGTGGCGACGGCAAGATCGGCGATGGTTGCATCCTCGGTCTCGCCGGAGCGATGCGACATAACCGCGGTATAGGCCGCCTTGTGGGCCATTTCGACGGCCGCCAGCGTCTCGGTCAGGGTGCCGATCTGGTTTACTTTCACCAGGATCGAGTTGGCGATGCCCTTGGCGATGCCCTGCTGGAGGCGCGTGGTGTTGGTGACGAAAAGGTCGTCACCGACAATCTGATGGGTCTTGCCGATGAGGGCGGTGAGTTGCTTCCAGCCATCCCAATCGTCCTCCGATATGCCGTCCTCGATGGAGAAGATGGGATAGTCGTTCGCCAGTTTGGCGAGGTATTTGGCCTGTTCGGCGATGGAGCGCTTCTTGCCTTCGCCTTCATAATCATAGGCGCCGTTCTTGAAGAACTCGGTCGCGGCGCAATCGAGCGCCAGATAGATGTCCTTGCCCGGCTTGTAGCCTGCCTGTTCCACCGCCTTCATGACGAAATCGAGTGCCGCTTCGGCGGAAGGCAGGTTCGGCGCGAAGCCGCCTTCATCGCCGACATTGGTGTTGTGGCCCGCCTTTTTGAGCGCGGCTTTGAGCGTGTGGAAGATTTCCGCGCCCATGCGCAAGCCTTCGCGGAAGGTGGGCGCCCCCACCGGCATCACCATGAACTCCTGGAAATCGATGGGGTTATCGGCATGAACCCCGCCATTGATGATGTTCATCATGGGCACCGGCAGGGTGCGGGCATTGGCGCCGCCGACATAGCGGTAGAGCGGCAGGCCGGAGGCTTCGGCGGCGGCCTTGGCGGTGGCGAGAGAAACGCCGAGAATGGCATTGGCGCCGAGGCGGGCCTTGTTGGGAGTGCCGTCCAGCTCGATCATCGTGTGGTCGATGGCGGCCTGGTCTTCCGCTTCCATGCCGGCGATTGTATCGAAAATCTCGCCGTTAACCGCGGCCACGGCCTTGGTGACGCCCTTCCCCAAATAGCGCGCCTTGTCGCCATCGCGGAGTTCGACCGCCTCATGGGCGCCGGTGGAGGCGCCGGAGGGAACGGCGGCGCGGCCCATGGAGCCATCATCGAGGATCACGTCCACCTCGACGGTGGGATTGCCGCGGCTATCGAGAATTTCGCGGGCGGTGATGTCGAGAATGGTGGTCATGGGAATCTCCGGGTCGCGCGCGTTATGGCGGGCCGTTTCCACGATTGCAAGGCTACAAAACGATCTACCACCTACTAGGAATTGTTTCACGTGGAACGAATAAAATAGCCATGTGAAATCAAGGCCGCGAAAGATGCAAACAACATCGAGTCATGTTGCTTTTGGTTGCAAAAAGCATGTGTTTTGGAGACCAAAAAGTTGCAAGCCATGGCATCCCAAAATGGTTGACCTAGCGTTCAGTTTTTTGCGCGTTCCCCGGCCAGCGGCATCGTAATGGTCTTCATTATCCGGTCCGTCTCGGAGAGGATTTTGACGATCTTTTGGTAGTGGCGGATGTCGTCATATTCGAGCGGCCTGCCCTTGCGGTCTTTCAGCCACTTCTGGGCGGGCTGATAGCCGCCGATGTGGAACTCCCAGGCGATGAGCGGCATATTCTCGAAGCACTGGGTGTCGTTGATATAGACGGCGCCGCCTGCGTCGCTCAGCGGCTTGAACTGGACCTTGCCCACCACGGAATCGCCTTCGCCAGTGAAGGAATAGGGCGCCTCGCCAATCGCGGCATCTTCCATCAGATGCAGGCGGCGCAACGCCGTGCCCTTGGCCGAGATATTCCAGAACAGGTCGGGCGAGGTTGGGTACGGAACGCGCGGAAAATCGATCTTGAGAAATTCCCGGTAGGTCTCGCGATAGGCCGGACAATGCAGCACGCCATAGATGTAATCGAAGATCGCCACCTCATCCGGGCGGCCATGGGCCTTGTCCCCGGCGGCATCCTCGATGGCCTTGCGGATTTTGGGATCGAAGTTGACGCGGCGGGTTTGGTCAACTTCCTCATGGTAGTACAGAGGAGCAAAATTTGAACCATCTTTAATTTCTACATAGACGGCGGGAGCGGGATAGCGTGACACCAATGCATGGCCCCAAGCATCTATCTTCGTTTGGCGGCAAAAATTGAGAGCGAAGTTTTCTTCGCCCTGACAGTTGCGCATCACGTTCCAACGTGGATAATCCATCACGGATTCATCTAAGCAGTAGCGCAAATCAAACGGTCTATAGTTACATTTGGAAATTCGATTGAATACTTCCTCAGTACCGGCGATTCATTCCCTTT
The DNA here is from genome assembly GCA_050728895.1 of Aestuariivirga sp. Lineage (GTDB taxonomy): Bacteria > Pseudomonadota > Alphaproteobacteria > Rhizobiales > Aestuariivirgaceae > Aestuariivirga. The sequence continues at coordinate 645 of JBOHKD010000198.1, read as the reverse complement.
GGAATCTAAGCTGCCAATCACGATTGTCCGTAAGTCCATATTTTTTACGCAAAGTTTCATCAGTGATGGTCGGGTTCAACAACTCTGTTACCCGTGCAAGTATTTCTTTCCGCTCAAAATCCACCGCGTAATCATCTCGGTGTGATTGGAAACCAATCACGTTGATCGGCATGATTTCCGTCAGTGCGAATCCTTCAACGTAAGTATTCAACGTCTCGGAGTCTACGGGATAGAACATCTGATAGTGAGGATGGGGGCTGAGCGCCTGTTGAATCAGTCCACTCACCGGCTGTTTCCACAGGGCGCTATATTTCGAATTTCGATTTCCCCACATCTCTCCGTGCCAAATTTGTGCCAGCGCTTTTTTTCCTGATTTGCTTATGTTTTTTTTGATTGCAACGACAATCGCCACGCCTTGCATGATGTCGAACACATTCTTGTCATTCGATCCGTCGGGCGATACTTCTTTCTTCTTCGCGTTGCCATGCAGGTCTAGAACCCAAATCTTGTCGAAGGTCTTGAGCAGGTGCCAGCGCATACCACGAAAGGTGGGGTTGTCGAGATAGCCGTGGTTGGTGATGAAGCCCAGAACGCCTTCGCCGTTCTTCTCGATCAGGTGTTCGGCGAAGCGGATGAATTTTACAT
>JBOHKD010000197.1:0-3606 GCA_050728895.1 Aestuariivirga sp. | reverse complement strand
CCGTTCAGGAAGGCGGCCTGGTAGGAGCCGGTCAAATCGAAGATCTTGCCCGACATCCAGCCGCCCAGCGCCATGCCCAGCATGGTCGCCATGAGCACGAGGCTGATGCGGGTTGCGGCTTGCCTCGCCGGGTAATGATCGCGGACGATCAGCGCATAACTCGGCACGATGCCGCCCTGCGCCAGGCCAAAGAAGGCCGAAACAATATAAAGCGAGGTCAACCCGTCGAAGGGAATATAAAACAGCAGCGCCAGGCATTGCAGGAAGGAGCCGAGGATCAAGGTGCCGATGCCGCCGATACGGTCGGCGATGAAGCCCGAGGCGAGGCGGCTGATGACGCCGAAGCCCAGCATCAACGCCAGCATCTCGGCACCCCGCGCCACGCCGTAGCCGAGATCGCCGCAGTAAGCCACGATATGTACCTGCGGCATCGACATGGCGACGCAGCAGGAGAGGCCCGCCACGATCAGAAGCGGATACAGAAAGGGTGGTTTCGGCAGAAGCCCGGCGTTGCCTTCCCGATTGCTGGCTGGGCTAGCGCGATCGTCGAACACGGGGTGCGGGCGCAACAGCAGCGCCAACGGCATCATGGTGAGGACACAGACGAGCCCCATGACGATATAAACCGGACGCCAGCCATAGGCGGCAATCCCCTGTTGCATGAGCGGCGGCCAAATAGCGCCCGCGAAATAATTGCCGCTGGCAACGATGGCAACGGCAAGCCCGCGCCGTTTCAGAAACCACTGGGACACATCGGCTATCAGCGGGCCGAATGCGGCGGAGCTTCCCAGAAGTCCGATCAGCAACGCCTGAAGGATGAGAAATTGCAGGTAGTTTTGAACCATGGCGCTGAGAACAAATCCCATTCCCAGGGCGATGGCGCCCACAAACAGCGGCACGGTAATGCCGAAGCGATCCGCCAGGCGGCCCATGAGAACCCCGCCGAACGCAAAGCCTATGGTTGTCACCGTATAGGGAAGCGAGGCTCCGGCGCGGTCGACACCGAATTCCGTTTGAATCGTGGGCAGCACCACGACGGATGCCCACAGCCCAATGCCGCTGATGGTGGAGAACGCCAGCGAAACGGTGAGGCGCAACCACGCATAGCGGCTGTCGGGCGTGTGGGCGGCGGTGACAGTCATGGCCGCTTTTGTCATTTCCGGGCTTGTCCAGGCAACCCATGGCGCCGCATGGCAGGAATGTTAGAGACCCTCCCTGCTTCTCCCTCCCCCGCTTGCGCGGGAGGGAGGATTCACGACTCGATCTTCGAGAAATCCGCGATTTCCAGTGTGACGCCGCGGATGCGGTTCAAAAGCTTCAGGCGGTTTTCGCGGAAGGTCGCGTCCTTGTCGTTCACCGTCACAGATTCGAAGAAGGCATCGACGGGGGCGCGCAATCTGGCGATGGCGCGCATGGCGGCTTCAAAATCCTCATGCTCGACGGCCTTGCGGACCTGCCCCGTGGCAACCGTGATGGCCGAATGCAGCGTCTTTTCCTCGCCCTTGATCAACTGATCGGGGCGCACGTCGCCGCTGTAGCTCCGGCCATCCTTCTTCTCCTCGATCTTGAGAATGTTGGAGGCGCGCTTGACGCCGGCAAGCAAATTCTTGCCGTCATCGGTTTCAAGGAATTTAGACAGCGCCTCGACGCGCTTTGAAACTGACCGGAAGTCATCGACAGCGCTACTTGATGTGTACGATCCATGTTCAGTTTGGGTGCCCGCGTAGAAAACAGCGTCAATCAGATCGTGACGCAAGCCTCGATCCTTAAAGTAAATTTTCAAGCGTTCGGCGAAGAACACGAGAAGACCATCAAATTCTATTCTTCCGAAACCAAGTGTACTGAACGGACGACTCATCACCGGGTAAACTGCCAGCAATTTCAAACGAAGGTCACCTTCCAGAATAATTCTGAGGATACCCAGAGCTGCGCGACGTAGCGCGTAAGGGTCCTTCGAGCCCGTCGGTTTTTCGTCGATGGCCCAGAAACCCGCCAGTGTGTCGAACTTGTCGGCGAGTGCCACGGCTTGACCGATTTTCGACACGGGGATCGTGTCCGTTGGTCCTTGCGGCTTGTAGTGGTCGCGTATGGCGTCGGCCACTTCGGGATCAATGCCTTGATCGAGAGCATAGTAGCGGCCCATCAAGCCCTGCAATTCCGGAAACTCGCCCACCATGCCGGTGACGAGATCGGCCTTTGAAAGACGTGCGGCGATTTTGGCTTTCTCAATATCGGCGCCGATGGTCTTGGCGATTTCACCGTCCAGCGCCTCGATGCGTTTCACGCGCTCGCCCTGGCTGCCCAGCTTGGCATGGAAAGTGATGTGATCGAGTTTCGGCAGCAGCTTTTCGAGCGGCACCTTGCGGTCCTGGTCCCAGAAGAACTTGGCATCGGAAAGCCGCGCGGCGATTACCTTGTTGTTGCCGCGCACGATCTCCTTGCCGCCATCGCTCGCCGCCAGATTGGCGACAAGAATGTATTTGTTCGTGAGACCCTTCGAGGCTCGCTCCGCTCGCTCCTCAGGGGGAGGATCAGTCCTACCAACCTCATCCTGAGGCGCCCGCGCAGCGGGCCTCGAAGGATCGGCCGCCTTGCGCAGTGCAAAGCACTTCTGATGTTTCTTGAGGGAAGTGACGATCACTTCTTCCGGCACGGCGAGGAAGTTCTTGTCGAACTCGCCCATCAGCACCACGGGCCATTCGACGAGCCCCGCCGTTTCCTTCAGCAGCTCCTCGTCGTCGACGATCTCAAGTCCTTGCGCGAAGGCGAGATTCTTTGCTTCCGCGCGGATGGTCTCGGCGCGCGCACCCGCATCGACGATCACGAATTGCTTTTCAAGCTTTGCCGCATAGTCCTCGAAACGGCGCACCTCGATCTTGCCTGCACCCATGAAGCGGTGGCCGCGCGTGGTGTTGCCGCTGGTAATCCCCTCCACCTCGAAAGGCACCACCTCGCCGTCAAAGGTGCAGAGAACCGATAGCAGCGGGCGCACCCAGCGCAAATTTCCGGAGCCCCAGCGCATGGATTTGGGCCAGCGGAATTTGCGTATGATGTCGGGCACGAGGCAGGCAATGATATCGGGAGCGGATCGCCCCTCCTTGCGGATCGACGCCAGATAGAATGCGCCCTTGGGATCATCCTGGACCTTGAGATCGGCGAGCTTCAGGCCTGTCGATTTGAGAAACCCGTCGATTGCGGGTTTCGGCGCATCGACACGGGGGCCTTTGCGCTCCTCCGCCACGGGGGCAGCCTTGGCATTCAATCCTTCAACCGCAAGCACGAGGCGGCGGGGGCCGCCATGTGCCTTCGCTCCCTCATAGGTCAGCCCGGCTTCCACCAGACCGTTAGTGACAGCGGCCTGCAAATCCTCGGCCGCCTTCCGCTGCATGCGGGCGGGAATTTCTTCGGAAAGAAGTTCAAGCAGGAGTTCGGGCATGGTCAGGCGTCACCACTGCCCGCGGTTTTCATCCACGCCTCGCAACAGCCTTTCGCCAGATCGCGGACGCGGAGGATATAGGCTTGGCGCTCGGTCACGGAAATCACGCCGCGCGCATCGAGCATATTGAAGGCGTGCGAAGCTTTAATGCATTGGTCATAGGCCGGAAG
>JBOHKD010000196.1:0-3611 GCA_050728895.1 Aestuariivirga sp. | reverse complement strand
GGCCTGACGGCTTCACCGGCCCGGGCCGACAACTGGGCGGATTGCGCGAGCCAAAAATACAACCGCGGCATTCCCGGCTGTACGGCGATCATCGAGGCGGGAACGGACACCGCCAGCAAACTCGCCATCGCCCACTACAATCGCGGCAATCTCTATCTTGACGGGGGCAAATACGATCCCGCCATCGCGGATTATGACAAGGCCATCGCGCTTAATCCCAAATTCGCGGAGGCTTACCTGGGCCGCGGCATTGCCCATTATGCCAAGGGCGAATACGGTCTTGCCATAGCGGATTATGACAAGGCCATTGCCGTCAATCCCAAATATGCCACGGCCTACAGCAATCGCGGCCTGGCCTTCCGGCAGAAGAAAAATTACGCCCAGGCGATCGCCGACTTCACCCAGGCCATCGCCATGAACCCCAATTCGGCGGAACCGCTCGTGGAGCGCGGGCTGACATATGAGGAGGCCGGCAAGAACGATAAAGCCGCCGCGGACTATGAAAGCGCCCTGAAATTGAAACCTCAGTCGAGCCAGGCAAAGGTTTTGAAAGATCGTTTGTCTCGCGTCCGGTAAGCGGCTCTTCACCCGCGAGAGGAAAGGGCAAGCCCATCCATCCACTCCGCCATCTTGATTCATCCACTAAAAACAGGCAGCGTGAGAAGAACGGGGGTGGACAGCGGGGCATTTCACATGGCGATCGGGAAGCGCGGCTTCTTTCTTTTGCAACTGGTGTTGCTGGCGGGCCTGACGGCGGCATCCGCCCGGGCCGGCAACTGGCCGGATTGCAAAAGCCCAACACCCGATCTCAGGATTCAGGGCTGCACGGCGATCATCGATGCGGGAACGGACACAGCCGGTAACCTTGGCGTCGCCTACAACAATCGCGGCAATGCCTATTCTAACAAGAACGAATACGACCTCGCCATTGCGGATTATGACAAGGCCATCGCCCTCAATCCCGAATATGCGGAAGCCTACAACAATCGCGGCAATGCCTATTATCGCAAGGGCAAATACGACCGCGCCATTGCGGATTATGACAAGGCCATCGCCCTCAATCCCGAAGATGCAGGCGTTCAATAGCCGGTGCTGGACGCGGGCCCTCTATTGGGAACCGGCCTTGCCCTTGCGCGCGCCGGCTGCGACAGGGCGATCGCGCTTTCGAATAGCGACCAGAGCTATCTGGACAGCCGTGGCCTTGTCGGCATCAAGCAAGGTTTGTTCAAGGAAGCATGGGCCGATTATGATGCGGCGCTTCAGAAGAAGCCGGGGAATGCGAGTTATCTCTATGGGCGCGGCATCGCGGCGTTGCGTCTGGGCCGGACGGAAGAAGGCAATGCCGATCTGGCGGAGGCCGCGAAACTGGATCCGGAAATCGGTGAGACTTACGCCGGCTATGGCGTGACGCCCTAGGCGCTGGGCGCCAACGGCTACACCGGGGATTATCCCGCCGCGCGCCTGCTGCGCGATGCCAAGCTCTACGAAATCGGCGCCGGCACTTCCGAAATCCGCCGCATGCTGATCGGCAGGGAGTTGTTCGAAGAGACATCGTAAATCCCTTCTCCCTTGGGAGAAGGAGGGACCCATCGCCGCCGGCGATGGGAGGATGAGGGGACTGGGTGCTGCAATTGATGCATGAGTTCCCCTCACCCGTCCGCCTGCGGCGGCCGACCTCTCCCAAGGGAGAGGTTGAACCCACATTACGAAACTTTCATGGTTCCGAAAGGTGGAGGTAAGGCGAAGCACCCCATATGAAGGGTCCAAATTCCCCTGCTGAATGGAGCTTGCCATGTTCAATTTCCCCCAACGCACACTCAGCCTGCTCGCCGCCGGCCTCCTGATGGCGACGGCGTTGACCACCACAACGCTTATTGTCCCCGCCGCTCCGGTGCAGGCGGAAACCGGCGCCGCGATCGATCCTTCGCGCGGGTTTGCCGATCTTGTCGACAAGGTGATGCCGGCGGTTGTCAGCGTGCAGGTGAAATTCGCCAATGTAACCAGCGGCGATTCAGACATCGGACGGATGGCGCCGGACGAATTCTTCAGGCAATTTCCGCAATTCCGCCAAGGACAACCCTTCCAGGCTCCACAGCCGCGTGGCGGCCAGGCCGAGGGTTCGGGCTTCATCATTTCCGCCGACGGCTATGCGGTTACCAACAATCACGTCGTGCAAGGTGCGGAGGAAGTGAGCGTCACGGCTAAGGACGGTACGGAATATCAGGCCACCGTCATTGGCACCGATCCCAAGACCGACCTGGCCCTGATCAAGATCAAGGGCGACAAACCCTTCAACTTCGTGAAGTTCTCCGAGATCGAACCGCGCGTCGGCGATTGGGTGATGGCGGTGGGCAATCCCTTCGGCCTCGGCGGATCGGTGACGACAGGCATCGTTTCGGCGCGTGGACGTGACATCGGCTCCGGCCCCTACGACGATTTCCTGCAGATCGATGCCTCGATCAACCGCGGCAATTCCGGCGGTCCCGCCTTCAATCTCCAGGGCGATGTGATTGGCATCAACACCGCGATCTTTTCGCCTTCGGGCGGCTCCGTCGGTATCGGCTTTGCCATACCCGCTTCGACAGCCGAAACCGTGATCGGCAGCCTCAAGGGCAATGGCACCGTGACCCGTGGCTGGCTTGGTGTGCAAATCCAGCCGGTGACGGCTGAGATCGCCGAAAGCCTCAGTCTTGACAGTGACAAGGGCGCCATTGTCGCCGATGTGACGGAAGACTCGCCCGCACTCGCGGCCGGCCTCAAGACCGGAGACACGATCCTTAAAGTGGATGGCAAGGATATCGCCGATGCCCGCGAGCTGGCCAAACGCGTGGCCAAGATCAAGCCCGGAACCGCGGTGCCTGTAACCATCGTGCGCGATGGCAAGACCATGGATGTCCCGGTGAAGATCGGCACCATGCCGGGTGAACAGAAAATGGCGAGTGCCGGTGGCAATGGCGCGAGCCCGCTCAAAAGCCTCGGCATTCAGGTGGCTCCGGCAGCCGACGGGGCCGGCGTTACGGTAACCGCCGTTAAACCCAACAGCCCGGCGGCCGAGCATGGCCTCAAGCCAGGCGACGTGATTCTGGAGGTCGCGGGTTACGAAATCCATGAACTTGCCGACCTTAAGGATGCGCTGAAGTCGGCCGGCAAGAAGCGCGTGCTCATGCTGATCCGCTCCGGCGATACCCAACGCTTCCTGACCCTGCCCAGCAGCCGGGGCTAAGACCGATAAACGGGGCGTGTGAGCTTGGCTCACGCGCCCCTTTTCACGCCGTCTGGAACATGCGACCTATTGTACAGACTCACGTAAACCCGGTTGCACCGGAGATCGTCCGCCAGTCCATGCGCATATTAGTCATCGAAGACGACCGCGAGGCGGCGAGCTGGCTTGTCAAAGGGCTGGCCGAAAGCGGCCATGTAGCCGACCTGGCCGTGGATGGCGAGGAAGGACTGGGTCTGGCGCTGGAGGGCCTGCATGACGTTCTCATAGTCGACCGCATGCTGCCCAAGCTCGACGGACTTGGCCTTATCCGCAAAATCAGGGATGCGGGGCTCAAGACTCCGGTTTTGATCCTCAGCGCGCTGGGCGAGGTTGATGAGCGGGTCAAGGG